>NZ_JBHUPT010000039.1:0-36489 GCF_049056525.1 Leisingera coralii
ACGCTCAGCTGGCCCGAGGGCATGGTGCTGCGCTGAACCCGGCGCAACGCTTGGAAGCAGGGGAAGCGCTCCCGCCCGTCGTCAGGTATTGAAAATACCTTCCTCCCGTTGGGCGTGGCACCGCGCAAGGCGCGGTGCCACGCCCAAACCCGCTGCCGCTGCGCTGGCAAAGCCAGGGCTGCGGCCGGGCGCGGGAGTTTTCCCCTCTTCCTGCGAATGCGTGTCTGTTATTCCGCCTTCCACTTGGCAGCCAGATCGCGGGCGTTCTTGGCCAGCACCATGACGTCGATGCCAACCGCCAGGAACTGCGCGCCCATGTCCGCGTAGGCTTGGGTGGCCTCGTCGGTGGTGCCGAGGATACCGGGGGCGATGCCTGCCGCCTTGATGCGGGTGATGGCATCGGCAATTGCTGCGCGCACCTCCGGATGGGCCGAGTTGCCCTGGTGGCCCATGTCGGTGGACAGATCCGCGGGGCCGATGAAGACGCCGTCGATGCCCTCGACCTGCAGGATCTCGTCCAGCGCGGCCATCCCGGCGCGGTTTTCCACCTGCACCAGCAGGCAGACCTCCTGGTCGGCGGTCTGGATGTATTCGCTGACCGATCCGAACATGGTGGCGCGCGCCGCCGTAGCGCCGACGCCGCGCGCGCCCTTGGGCGGGTAGCGGCAGGCGCGGACCAGTTCGCGGGCCTGATCGGCGCTTTCGACAATCGGCACCAGCACCGTCTGCGCGCCTGCATCCAGCACCTGCTTGATCATCCAGGTCTCGCCCACCGGCACCCGCACCACCGGGTGGCTGGGCGACGCCGCCAGCGCGATCAGCTGGTCGCGGATCGAGCGGATGTCGTTGGGCGCATGCTCGCCGTCGATCACCAGCCAGTCGAAGCCGCAGGTGCCCATGATCTCGGCGATCTGGCCGTCGGCAAAGCTCATCCAGCAGCCGATCTGGCGTTTGCCCTGTGACAGAGCCTGTTTGAAGGTGTTCCTGGGTGCGGGCATTGGCGAGCCTCCTGTCAGGCGAAATTGATGGACACGGAGCCGAAGGGGCCGAAATCAGCGGCGATCTCCGTGCCCGGCGGGCATTCGATGGGGCGGATGAAAGAGCCTGAGAGCACGATATCCCCGGCCTCGATCTGTTGTCCATATTCGGCCATCCGCCGGGCCAGCCACAGGACCGAGGTGACGGGATCGTTCAAAACACCCGCGCCGAGGCCGGTTTCCTCCACCGTGCCGCCCCGGGCCACGATGGCACCGACCCAGCGCAGGTCGTGGGCGTCAACAGCGTGGCGCTCCGCTCCCAGCACGACGCCGGCATTGGCGGCGTTGTCGCTGATGGTGTCGGTGATGATGCGGGCCTGGCCGGTTGCCGGGTCGGCGCGCAGGATGCGGGTGTCGAGGATCTCCAGCGACGGCGCCACATAGTCCGTTGCGGCCAGCACATCTGCACGGGTGCAGTGGGCGCCTGCGAGGGGGGATCTCATGACAAAAGCGATTTCTGCCTCCACTCGCGGCTGGATGAAGCGGCCTTCGGGGACGGTGGCGCCGTTTTCAAACAGCATGTCGTCCAGCAGCACGCCGCTGTCGGGGGTGGTGATGTTCAGCGCCTGCTGCATGGCGCGGCTGGTGAGGCCGATCTTCCAGCCGATCTTCTTGCGGCCGGAGGCCAGTTTTTGCCTGATTAGAGCCTGCTGAACTGCATAGGCATCGTCCAGCGTCATGCCGGGATAGGCCTGCGAAAGCAGACCGCATTGTTGGCCGGTTTGCTCGGCTTTGAACAGCCGGTCAGCGGCGTCCTGATGCTGTTCGGGGGTCATGCCTCGTCCTCTACCGTGTTGCGCAGGATGCCGATGCCCTCGACCTCAACCTCCACCACGTCACCGGGTTTCAGGTATTTCGGGGGGTCGAAGCGGGCGCCTGCGCCGGTGGGCGTGCCGGTGATGATCACGTCGCCGGGCTGCAGGGTGGTGAAGGTGGAGATATAGGCGATCTCCTCGCGGATCGGGAACATCATCCGGCTGAGGGTGTCATCCTGGCGGACCTCTCCGTTCACGCGGGTGACGATGCGGGCCTCATCCAGCTGGGCGGCATCGGTGAAGGGCACCAGCCAGGGGCCGATAGAGCCGGAATTGTCCCAGTTTTTGCCTTGGGTCACGTTGAATTTGGCGTGGCGGACCCAGTCGCGGATGGTGCCCTCATTCGCCAGTGTTAGTGCCGCAATATGATCGTAGGCGTCCTCCGGTTTGATCCGGCGGCCTGCCTTGCCGATCACCACCGCAACCTCGCCCTCGTAATCCAGCGTGTGGTTTTCCGGCGGGCGGATCAGCGGGCGTTCGGCGCCGGTGAAGGAGCGCGGGAAGCGGGGAAACAGGGACATGTGCTTGGGCTGGGCGGAACCGTCCTTGTACTCCGCATTGCGGTCCGGGAAGTTGACGCCGACGCAGATGATCTTTTCAGGGTTGGGGATCGGGATCTCATAGGTGAAATTCGTGTGGGTGACGGGTTTGCCCTCGGCGGCCTTTGCCAGTTCGGGCAGGCCCTGGGCGGCGATCACCTCGCGCATTGTGGGCCAGTCGGGGAACTGCGGCGACAGGGCGATCATGCCGTCGTCCGTCGCGGCGCCATAGAAGGTCTCGCCATTGGCGGTGTAGGTGGCAAAGCGCATCAGGTCAGGCTCCTTGCGATTTCGGTGATGACGTCGAAGGCCATCATCACGTCTGCCTCCGTGGTTTCGAACTGGCCTGCCTGGAAGCGGATCACCAGCTGGCCGTCGAGGCGGGTTTGCGTCAGATAGATGCGGCCGTCGTTGTTGATGGCATTAACCAGCCGCAGGTTCAGGTCGTCCAGATCCGTGGCGCCCTCAGGCGCATAGCGGAACGACCAGAGCGACCACATCGGCGGGGTGGTGTTCTCGAAATCGGGCTCGGCTTTCAGCTTTTCGTGCAGCTGGTTCGACCAGTTGATGTGATTGCGCAGGCGCTGGCGCAGGCCCTCCAGCCCGTAGGTGCGGATCAGGAACCAGATCTTGAGCGCGCGGAAACGGCGGCCCAGCGGCACCGACCATTCGGAATAGTTGATGATGCCGTCGTGCCCGTGGGTCTTGAGGTATTCCGGGCTTATGGCGAGGGTTTGCACCAGATCATCCGGGTTCTTCAGGAAATGGGCGGAGCAATCGAACTGCACGCCGAGCCATTTGTGAGGATTGAAGACGATGCTGTCGGCGCGCTCCACCCCCGGCCAGTAGTGGCGGTATTCCGGGCAGATCATGGCGGAGCCGGCCCAGGCGGCGTCTACATGGGTGTAGAGGCCGTATTTCTCGGCGACGTCCAGCACTTTGTCGACGGGGTCGGTGGCGCCGACGCCGGTGCCGCCGACGCAGAGGATGACGCCGGCGGGCTGGTGGCCTGCGGCGAGGTCTTCTTCGATAGCGGCTTCCAGCGCCTCCGGGTCCATGCCGCGCCAATCGCCCTTGATGGGGATGCGGATCAGGTTCTGCTGGCCGATGCCCGCAACCCAGATGGCGCGGTCGATGGAGGTGTGGACCTCTGATGAGCAGTAGATGCGCAAGGCTTTCTGCCCGAACAGGCCCTGGCTGTTGCCCTGCCAGTTCAGCGCCTTTTCCCGCATGGTCAGCACGGCGGCGAGGGTGGCGGAGGACGCGGAGTCCTGGATGACGCCCTGGAACTGGTCCGGCAGGTCCAGCGCCTGGCGCAGCCAGTCCATCATCCGGGTTTCCATCTCTGTCGCTGCGGGCGAGGTCTGCCACAGCATGCATTGCGGCGCGATGGCGGCAGTCAGGAATTCCGCCAGCACCGAAGGCGCGGCGGCGTTGGAGGTGAAATAGGCAAAGAAGCGGGGGTGCTGCCAATGGGTGATGCCGGGCATCACGATGTCTTCGAAGTCGCGGAAGATTGCCTCCATCCCCTCGCCATCTTCGGGAGGGGTATGGGGCAGGGCGTTCAGCACTTGGCCCGGTTCGGTTCTGGCGCGCACCGGGCGGTCGCCGACGGTCAGGTGGTAGTCCTGCGTCCAGTCCGCGACCCTGCGGCCCCAGTCGGAGAATTCATTCCATTTCATCTCGTATTCCTTTTGTCCGTGCCATCGGCACGGACAGTGTCAGGGTGCAATAATCGGCTGAGCGTTCAAGGCGCTGGGTTTCGGAGTGGCGCCTTCAAAGACGGAACCTTCCTCAAACCAGCTGCGCGGCGCGGGCGCCCCCCAGAGGGTCTGGCGCTGCGGATCGGTGAGCGACCATTTGATCGGCTCCAGATCCGGATCGACGGTCTGGTAGTCGGAGCAGTAGATCTCGATCCGGTGGCCGTCCGGGTCACGCACATAGAGGAAGAAGGCGTTGGAGATGCCGTGGCGGCCGGGGCCGCGCTCGATGTTGCCGACGTAGCCGGTGGTCGACATCAGATCGAGCAGGTCGATGATGTTCATCGGGTTCGGCACCCAGAAGGCGGTGTGGTGCAGGCGGGGGCCGAGGCCATTGGTGAAGGCCACGTCGTGCACGCCGCCCTTGCGGTGCATCCAGGCCGCCCAGACCTTGCCGCTTTCGTCATCCTCGGTGAATTCGGTGACGCGGAAGCCCATCTCGTTGTAGAAGGCGACCGAGGCATCCACATCCGCGCTGAACATGTTGAAATGGTCGATGCGAAGCGGTTTTACCCCGTTATAGAGCCTGTATTTCTGGTGGATCGGCTCCAGCCGGTCCATTTTCACATAGAACTCCAGCGGGATGCCCCAAGGGTCGCGGGTGCGCAAGGTGCGGCCCATGTGGGGGCGGTCGACCCACTCCACCGGCAGGCCCTTGGAGGCGAAGAATTCCGCTGCCTTGTCCAGGTCCGGCGCGTCATAGAGCTTGAAGCCCAGAACGCCCACGGAGGCCGTATCCGCCTGCACCAGCACGATGCAGTGGTGGCCGCGTTCCTCCATCGCGCGCAGGTAGATGCGGCTGTTGTCCTCATGCGTGACCTGCAGGCCGAGGGTGTCCACATAGAAAGCGCGGGAGGCGGCGAGGTCGGTCACGGCGTATTCGACGTGGCTGAGCCGCACGATGTTGAAGGGCGGATAGAGGTTCGGGGCGGGGACGGGCATTGGGGGGCTCCTCTTACTGAACCGGGAAGATCACGTTGGTCTGGCCGGTGCCGGAACTGGGAAAATACTCGGTGATCACTTCGCAAGGGGCGGTGTAGCTGTCCCAGCCAAGCGCACCATACAGCATGGCGGTGTCGTGCATGGAGCCTTCGCCGCAGCAGAATTCGGCATATTCGCCCAGCATCCTGAGGAAGGTCGCGTGGTCGCCCTTCTGCCACAGCTCCAGCACCCGCAGGTCCATCTGGCGGTTGAACTCGGAGCTGATGGTGAAGGTGCCGTTGTTGGCGGCATAGTCCTTGTTCGCCCAGATCTTGTGGCTGAGCGAGCCGGAGGCAACCAGCAGAACCTTGCTGTTCGAGGCCTCGACCGCCTCGCGGATGGCCTCGCCGATCACCCGGCTTTCGTCGTGATCGTGGACGGTGCACCAGGCGGCGATGGAGACCACCTTGAAATCGCCCTCGCGGCTCATGAACCGCATCGGCACCAGGGTGCCGTATTCCAGTTCCAGCGAGTCGAGCTGGTGCGACAGGGTGTAGACGCCCTTGTCCGAAGCCGCCGCCGCTATGGCGTCGCCCAGGGAGGGGTTGCCTTCGTATTCATAGGGCAGGTTCTGGATGAACTGCGGGAATTCGTTGGAGGTGAACAGGCCCTTGAAGCGGCTGTTGGCGTTGATGTGGTAGCCCGCGTTGATCACCCAATGGGTGTCGCAGATCACGATGGTGTCGGCGCCGAGCGCCTTGGCGCGGCGGGCGATTTCCCGGTGGCCGTCGATGGCGGGCTTTCGGGCGCCCTCCAGGCGGCCGGGCTGTTCCGACATCAGCATGGTGGGCACATGGGTGCATTTGGCGGCGAGAACGATTTCTCCCATGGTCTTCTCCTCAAAGACTGGTTGCGCGTTTCCTTGAGGTCAGGCGCCGAGGCGCGGGATCTTGTGGTGGCCCAGGGCAAAGCCGATGTGTTTCTGTTCCATGTAGAACTCGAAAGACCAGTCGCCGCCGTCGCGGCCGATGCCGCTGGCCTTGACCCCGCCAAAGGGGGTGGGCAGGTGGCGGACGTTTTCCGAGTTCACCCAGATCATCCCGGCCTCCAGCGCGTTGGTGAAACGCAGAGCGCGGGTGAGGTCGTTGGTCCAGACATAGCCCGTCAACCCGTACTGCGTGTCATTGGCCAATGTTAGAGCCTCATCCTCGTCTTTGAAACGGATTGCGGTGAGGACCGGGCCGAAGATTTCCTCCTGCGCGATGGTCATATCGTTGGTGGCATTTGTGAACAGTGTCGGGTGGACGAACCAGCCTTGATCGCCAACGCGGGTGCCGCCGGCCGCGATGGTGGCGCCGTCCTGTCTGGCGGTCTCGAAATAGGATGTGACCTTGTCGAAATGCACCTTGTGGATCAGCGGGCCGATTTCGGTGGCCGGGTCCAGCGGGTGGCCGACGCGGATGTTGTTGACGCGCTCGATCAGCTTGGCCTCAAACGCCTCCGCGATGCTCTGCTGCACCAGAAGGCGCGAGGAGGAGGTGCAGCGTTCGCCATTCAGCGAGTAGATCATGAAGATCGCGGCATCGAGCGCGCGATCGAGGTCGGCGTCGTCGAAGACCACCACCGGGTTCTTGCCGCCCAGTTCGAAGTGCACGCGTTTCAGGGTGTCGGCGCCCTGTTTCATGATCATCGAGCCGGTCTTGCTTTCGCCGACAAAGGCAATGGCCTTGATTTCCGGGTGTTCGGTCAGCGCCTTTCCTGCGTCCTCGCCAAAGCCATTGACCAGGTTCCAGACGCCTGCGGGGAGGCCGGCCTCATGGGCGATCTCGGCCAGGATGCGGGCGGTGAGGGGGGAGAACTCGGCCGGTTTGTGGACCACGGTGCAGCCGGCAGCCAGCGCCGGGGCGATCTTCCACGTGGACAGCATGAACGGCGTGTTCCAGGGGGTGATGACGCCGACCGGGCCGATCGGCACCCGGGTGGTCACGTTCATCAGCGTCGGCGATTGCAGCTGCTGGCCGTCGCGGGCGGCGGTGGCCTTGTCCGCGAAGAAGCGGAAGTTTTCGGCGCCGCGCAGGGCGGCCTTGGACATGAAACGCAGGGCCTGGCCGGTGTCCCAGCATTCGCAGAGCGCGATTTCCTCGGCGCGCTCGACGATCAGGTCGGCGATACGGTGCAGGATTTTCTTGCGTTCCAAGGCGGGCATGTCGCGCCAGGCGGGGAAGGCTGTCTTGGCGGCGGCAGCCGCGGCGTCGATGTCTTCGCTGCCGCCTTTGGCAACCGCGCAGATCACGCTTTCGTCTACTGGCGAGGAGGTTTCAAACGTGGCGCCAGAGGCCGCGGGGCGGCTTTCGCCGCCGATCAGGTTCTGAATTCCGGTCTCGCGGAAGCGGGCCAGGTGGGTGTTTAGCGTTTCGATGTTGGTGGTCAGATCGCTCATCACTGGTCCGCCTTTTGCATGTGGTCGCGGATGGTGCCGCATTTCGGGGAAAGCTCCGGGTCGATGTCCCGCATCTCAAGCGAGAGCGCGATGGAGTGCTGCTGCAGGGCCGGCTCAAGAAAAGACTGAGCTGCGTCGAAGACCGCCTGGGTGGCTCGCTTGCGGGTGTCCAGGTCGCGGCCCGCGCGCAGCCGAATGGAGATGTCGATATAGCCGTGCTGCGGATCGCCGTCGGCAATGGAGACGTGGCTGGCGGCAAAGGCGCGCACCCGGATGCCTGCCAGGGGGAACACGCCGGTTTCTGCTGCTGCCTGCCGCAGATGGCGGCACAGCGCGGCGATGTCAGTGCGCGCCTCCATGTTGGCCGAGTAGTCCAGCGTGATGTGCGGCATGTGCGTTACCTCTCCTGAAGTACTTAACATGTTTAGCAATTGTGCGGCGATGAGTCAAGCAGAAGAAACCCAAGCGGCAATTGCGTTTAGCCGGAAGCGGGGTGATAATCGGATATGACCAGGATGATGCCCTCCACTGACCGTTCGCTGCCGATTGCCCTTCTCAGGGCGCGGGAGCGCGTGATGGGTCCGATCCGCGCGCTGCTGAGCGGCGCGGGACTGACCGAGCAGCAATGGCGCGTCCTGCGGGTGGTGCAGGAGAGCGGGCCGATTGACCCGACCCAGATCGCCGAAAAGGCCTGCCTGCTGCTGCCGAGCCTGACGCGGATCCTGCAGAAGCTGGAGGAAAAGCAGCTGATCAGCCGGGAGCGCGACAAGGAAGACCGCCGCCGCCAGGTGGTGCGGATCGCGCCTGCGGGGGAGAAGGTCATCGCCGACAACATTGAGGCGAGTCTTGAGCTGATGAACCGCACCCGGGCCAAGATGGGGGCTGAGCGCTATGAGGCGCTCTTGGATCTGTTGAACGAGCTGGATCAGATCGACCTGTCGGAGTGAGTCGTTTCTGCCGCATTTGGCGCGGATGCCGGGGCGCGTGACGCAAACCGGATGGCATTGGTGTTTTTGGCAGGTTTTTGGAATTTCCGTTATTTCATATATTTATCAATATCTTGTATTGTGATGGAGACGGAGGCTTGCCGAAACTGCTGCCGTTGTTGAATTGGCGAAATGCTGCTGTTGACGCAAATGGCGCGGCGGGTGTCCGAAATCGCTCTGTGAAGACCGGCGTTTCTCAACAACTGTTATGGGGACAGTTGATGAGGACATCATGCGGTACTCCGGCCTGAAAGTGATCAAGGAGGCCCTGACGGGCCACAAGGGATGGCGCCCCACCTGGCGCGATCCGGAACCCAAGAAAAGCTACGATGTGGTGATCATCGGCGGCGGCGGGCACGGGCTGGCGACGGCCTATTACCTGGCCAAGAACCACAACATCACCAATGTGGCGGTGATCGAGAAGGGCTGGATCGGCGGCGGCAACGTGGGCCGCAACACCACCATCATCCGCTCCAACTACCTGCTGGACGGCAACGAGCCGTTTTACGAGCTGTCGCTGAAGCTGTGGGAAGGGCTGGAGCAGGACTTCAACTACAACGCCATGGTCAGCCAGCGCGGCATTCTGAACCTGGTGCATACCGATGCGCAGCGCGACGCCGCGCGGCGGCGGGGCAATGCGATGATCCTGAACGGGTCGGATGCGGAGCTGCTGGATACCGACGGCGTGCGGGCGATGTACCCGTTCCTGAATTTCAATGACGCGCGTTTCCCGATCAAGGGCGGGCTGCTGCACCGCCGCGGCGGCACCGTGCGCCACGATGCGGTGGCCTGGGGCTATGCCCGCGGCGCCGACCTGCGCGGTGTCGATATCATCCAGAACTGCGAAGTCACTGGGTTCCGGATCGAGAACGGCAAATGCCTGGGCGTGGAGACCACCAAGGGTTTCATCGGCGCCAACAAGGTGGCGAGCTGCGTTGCCGGGTCGTCAAGCCGGGTGATGGAGAAGGCGGGGATGCGCCTGCCGATCGAAAGCCACGTGCTGCAGGCCTTTGTCTCCGAGGGTCTGAAGCCGGTGCTGGACGGGGTGATCACCTTTGGCGCGGGCCACTTCTATTGCAGCCAGTCGGACAAGGGCGGGCTGGTCTTTGGCGGCGATCTGGACATGTACAATTCCTACGCGCAGCGCGGCAACCTGCCGGTGGTCGAGGACGTGATGGAAGGCGGCATGGCCTTGATCCCGGCGCTGGGCCGGGTGCGGATGCTGCGCAGCTGGGGCGGCATCATGGATATGTCGATGGACGGCTCCCCCTTCATCGACAAGACCCATGTGGACGGCCTCTATTTCAACGGCGGCTGGTGCTACGGGGGGTTCAAGGCGACCCCGGCCTCGGGCTGGTGCTATGCGCATCTGCTGGCGACCGATACCCCGCACAAGGTGGCCACGGCCTACCGGCTCGACCGGTTCCGCCGCGGCTGCATGATCGACGAAAAGGGCCAGGGCGCCCAGCCGAACCTGCACTGAGGAAAGGACAGAAGCGATGATTATCAACCATCCGATCCTCGGGCCGCGGGATTTCCAGGAGTTCACCTATCTGGGGGACGCCAGCCTGATCGACCGGCCGGACTGGCAGGCCGACAATGCAGCGGATCAGTTCCACGACTACCTGTATCTGCGCGACAACCCGGCGGGCGAGCACCGTGAGCTGTGGTTCCATGAGCAGGGCGACCGGTCCTGGCTGGTGGTGACCCGCAACACCGTGACCCATGAAATCCTGAATGTCGAATTGGCCCGTGATGTGGCCCGGGCAAGGGGGCGCAGCAAATGACTGACGCAGTGATGAATGCCGGCCGCGTGGCCTTTCAGGCCGACGGCAGCACCGGCGCCCGCAAGGGGGTGCAGGTGAACCGCCTGGATGGCGGGCTGATCAAGGGCAGCAAGCCGCTGAATTTAACCTTTGACGGCAAGCGCTTCAAAGGGTTTGAGGGCGACACGCTGGCCTCGGCCCTCTTGGCGAATGGCGTGCGGCTGATGGGCCGGTCGTTCAAGTACCACCGCCCGCGGGGCGTGCTGACCTCTGGCTCGGAAGAGCCCAACGCGCTGGTCGAGCTGCGTAGCGGCGGGCGGCAGGAGCCGAACACCCGTGCCACCGTGGCAGAGCTGTACGATGGGCTGGAAGCAAATTCGCAGAACCGCTGGCCGTCGCTGCAGCATGACTTCATGGCGATCAACGACCGGTTCTCGAACTTCCTGACCGCGGGTTTCTACTACAAGACCTTCATGTGGCCTGCGGCGTTCTGGGAGAAGCTGTACGAGCCGATCATCCGCAAGGCGGCGGGTCTGGGTAGCATCAGTTTCGAGGCGGATCCGGATGCCTATGACAAGGGCTTCCTGCATTGCGATCTCTTGGTGATCGGGGCTGGCCCCACCGGCCTGATGGCGGCGCTGACCGCGGGCCGGGCTGGTGCGCAGGTGATCATTGCCGATGAGGATTTCTTGCTGGGCGGGCGTCTGAATGCGGAAACCTTCGGTGTTGGCGACCTGACCGGCGCGGCCTGGGTTGAGCAGGTGCAGGCGGAGCTGGCATCGATGCCGAACGTGCGGGTGATGCCGCGCACCACCATCATCGGCGCCTTTGATCACGGTATCTATGGCGCGGTGGAACGGGTTTCCGACCACGTGCTGGCGCCGGAAGCGGGCAAGCCGCGGCAGATCCTGTGGCGGATCTATTCCAAGCGGGCGATGCTGGCGGCGGGGGCCACCGAACGTCCGATCGCGTTTGAGAACAACGACCGTCCGGGCGTGATGCTGGCTGGTGCGGTGCGGGCCTATGCCAACCGCTGGGCGGTGACGCCGGATCAGACGGTTGCGGTGTTTACCAACAACGACGACGGCCACCGCACTGCGGCGGACCTGATCGCCAAGGGCGTAAAGGTGACGGCGGTGATCGACACCCGCGCCGACGCGCCCAAGGTCGAAGGCGCGGAGCTTTTTGCCGGTGCGCAGGTGGTCGACACCAAGGGCCGGCTGGGGCTGGAATGGGCGCGGGTGCGCCTGGCCAATGGCACCACCCGCGACGTGCCTTGCGGGGCGCTGGCGGTGTCCGGCGGCTGGAACCCGAACGTGCATCTGACCTGCCACCAGCGCGGCCGTCCGGCCTGGCGCGAGGACATTGCGGCCTTTGTCCCTGCTGGGGATCTGCCGCAGCACATGTCGGTTGCCGGTGCCGCCAATGGCGATTTCTCCACCGCTGCCGCATTGCGGGCCGGTGCCGAGGGAGCCGTGGCCGCGCTGTCGGAGCTGGGTATCGAGGCAAAAGCCGGTGATCTGCCGGAGGCCGAAGACGCGCCAATCAACGTGACCCCTTTCTGGTATGTGAAAGAAGGCAAGGGTCGCGCCTGGCTGGACCAGCAGAACGACGTTACCGTCAAGGATGTGAAACTGGCGCATCAGGAGAACTTCCGCTCTGTCGAGCATCTGAAGCGCTACACCACCCTTGGCATGGCGACCGATCAGGGCAAGACCTCCAACATGGGCGGTCTGGCGATCATGGCCGAACTGGCGGGCAAGCAGATCCCCGAGGTCGGCACCACCATGTTCCGCCCGCCCTATACGCCGGTTTCGTTCGGTGTGATGGCAGGCCGCTCGGTCGGCGAAGAGTTCCGCCCCACCCGCAAGACTCCCAGCCACAAATGGGCTGAGGAGCAGGGCGCGGTGTTTGTCGAGGTGGGCCAATGGCTGCGTGCGCAGTGGTTCCCCAAGGCGGGCGAAACCCATTGGCGCCAGTCGGTGGACCGCGAGGTGCTGCAGACCCGTAATTCCGTCGGCATCTGCGACGTGACCACGCTGGGCAAGATCGACGTGCAGGGCAAGGACGCAGCCGAGTTCCTGAACAAGATGTACGCCAATGCCTTTGCCAAGCTGCCGGTGGGCAAGGTCCGCTACGGGCTGATGCTGCGCGAGGATGGTATTGCCTATGACGACGGCACCGCGGCGCGTTTTGCCGATGATCATTTCGTGGTGACCACCACCACCGCCAACGCAGTTCTGGTCTACCGCAACATGGAATTTGCGCGCCAGTGCCTGTTCCCTGACATGGATGTGCAGCTGATCTCGACCACCGAGGCCTGGGCACAGTTCGCGGTGGCGGGTCCGAATGCCCGCAAGCTGCTGCAGAAGGTCGTGGACCCCGAGTTCGACATCTCGAACGAGGCGTTCCCCTTCATGGCCTGCGGGGAAGTGACCGTCGCGGGCGGCTGCCGGGCGCGGCTGTTCCGGATCTCCTTCTCGGGCGAGCTGGCCTATGAGATCGCAGTGCCGACCCGCTATGGCGATGCGATGATCCGCAAGCTGATGGAGGCGGGCGAGGAGTTCGGCGCTGTTCCTTACGGCACCGAGGCGCTGGGCGTCATGCGGATCGAGAAGGGCCATGCCGCGGGCAATGAGCTGAACGGCACCACCTCGGCACTGAACCTTGGCATGGGCCGGATGGTCAGCAAGAAGAAGGACTGCATCGGCAACGTGCTGAGTGAGCGCGAGGGGCTGAACCAGGAGGATGCGCTGAAGCTCGTGGGCTTCAAGCCGGTCAATGCCTCCGACGCGGTTCAGGCCGGGGCGCACCTGATGAACGCCACTGGCGAGGTCAGCGCGGCAACCGATCAGGGCTATATCACCTCAGCCGCCTATTCGCCGGTGCTGGGCTGCTCGATCGGGATCGGCTTCCTGAAGAGCGGCGACGTGCGCAAGGGAGAGGTGATCCGCGCGGTCAATCCGCTGGAAGGCAAGGAAATCCAGGTCGAAGTTGTCAGCGCGCATTTTGTGGATCCGGAAGGGGAGCGTCTCCGTGGGTAAGTTCGATAATCATGGGCTGAAAGCCATCTCTCCGCTGGGCGGGCATGAGCCGCGTGCGGATGCTTTTACCGGCCTGCTGATCCGTGAGGTGACGGACCGGGCGCTGGCCTCCCTGGCGGCGCGTCAGGGGCAGGAGGCAGCGGTGAAATCTGCTGCGGCGTCTTATCTGGGCGGCGCTTTGCCAGAGCCTGCCGGCTGGAACACGGCAGGGGAGTTTGCAGCCTGGTGGATGGGGCCGGATCTGTGGATGGTCTCTGCCCCGCATGACAGCCACGAATTGCTGGCGGGCGAGCTGAAGCAGGCGGTCGGCGAGGCGGGCTCCGTGGTGGAGCAGACCGACGGCTGGTGCCGTTTCGACATGGAAGGCCCGCGCTGCTTTGATGTGCTGGAGCGGCTGTGCAACGCCAATGTCCGCGCGGGCAAGGCGGGCGATGCCACCCGGACCTCGATGGAGCATCTGGGGGTCTTCCTGCTGTGCCAGACGCCCGGCCAGGGGTATTCCATCATCGGCCCGCGGTCCTCGGCGGCATCGCTGCATCATGCGCTGGTGGCGGCGGCGAAGTCGGTGATCTGAAGCGACCTGAGCGGAGAGCAACAGCGCCCGGCCAGAAGGCCGGGCGTTTTGCCTTTGGCAATCGGAGACGGACAAAGGAATTGCCTGGCCTGTGCGGAGAGGGCGGATGTCTCCGGCAGGGATATTTTTAGCAAGAGGAAAGCATGAGGAAAGGCAGCCGCGGACATTCCAGCGGCTGCCAAAGGTTAATCAGAAAGGGCGGCGGGGTCAGACCGAGGGGATCGGCCGGTTGTCCTGGACCCGGAACAGGTTCACCTTGCGGCGTTCTTCCTGCGGGGTGACGCCGAAGCTCTCGCGGTAGTGCTGCGACAGGGTCGAGGAGGTGGCGTAGCCCACCGCGTTGGCGATCGAGGTGATCGAGTCGCGGGAGTACATCACCAGCTGCCGCGCCGCGTTCATCCGCAGCGTGCGGTAGTAGATCGCCGGGCTCTGGCCGGTGGCGGATTTGAAACTGCGCTCCAGCTGGCGCGGGGAAACCCCGATCTGGCTGGCGGCATCGCGGATCGACACCGGGTGCTCCAGATTGTCGGCAAAGAGCTCGACGGCCTTGGCCACCGGCGGCGGCAGGCTGTCGGCGGTGCTGTCGGTCTTGAAGGCGGGGATCTTCTGGCGCACGCCCTCGGCGCGGACCATCGGGTGCTGGAACCAGCAGGCGACCTCGGTCATCACCGCGTCGCCCAGGGCCTGTTCAATGAGTTTCAGCGACAGGTCGAACATCGCCGCGGCGCCGCTGGCGGTAAAGCGGCGGCGGTCGAGGACGATCACGTCGTCAACGGTGGCGAGCGAGGGGAATTCGGCGGTGAAGGCGGCCTTGTAGCACCAGTGCACCGAACAGCTGTGCCCGTCCAAGAGGCCGGAGCGGGCCAGCGGGAACACCCCGCCGGAGACTGCGCCCATCTTGGTGCCGTGGCGGGCCAGGTGGCGCAGCTTGCCGTTGGAGGCCTTGGGGTCCTCGAATTTGCCTTGCGGGCTGGACAGCAGGAACAGGGTGTCGATGTCCTCAGTCTGGTCCAGCGAGCAGTCGGGCTGGAACGCCACATTGGCGGAGGCGTTCACGCTGGCGCCGGTCTCGGAGATCAGTTTCCATCGGAAGGTCTCGGTGCCGGCAATTTCATTTGCCGCCCGCAGGGGTTCGATGGCCGAAGTCAGGCAGGCCATTGGAAAGCCGGGGAAAATCAGGAAGCCGAGAGTCATGGTGTTGTCGCGCTGCATGGGGTTGATTTTAGCTTGCGAAAGGGGATTCGCACAGCAGCGAAAGGGTGCCCGCGCCGTACAGGAAGGGAAACGGCGCGGGCGGATCTGCTTAGTTCTGCAGATATGATTCCAGCGAGTCGTCCAGAGCGTCCTTCCACGGGGTGTGGTGCACGGGCGCCATGGTGCCGGTGATGACCGATTTGTAGGAGTTGTTGCGGAAGGCCATGATGTCCTTGGCCTTATGCCCCTTCCACTCGTAGAAGGCCTGGCAGGCGCCGGCCACGTCGAAGGTCGGGTAGTCGGTCTCCTCGATCAGCTCCAGCACGTAGTCGCCCTGGTATTTGATCGCGTATTTGACGTCGTCCGAGGCTTCCTCGCGCTCCTCGCGCTCCTTCACGTCGGCCAGCAGGGTTGCCTTGTCCGCCGGGATCTCGATCTTGCCCATGATCGCGTCGCGGACCCACCAGGCCTGCGCGTCGAACATGTTGAAGGTGAACCACTGGTCCTGCATGCCCAGATAGAACATCTTGGGGTTATGGGCATAAACCACGCCCTTATACAGGTCGGCGGTGGCCAGGCGGTTGGCGGTCTTCAGGCGCAGATCGTCCGGCAGGAAGTTGAAGTAGTGCTTGTAGCCGGTGCAGAGGATGATCGCGTCGACCTCCTTCTGGGTGCCGTCGACGAAGGTGGCGGTGTTGCCGCTGACCGATTCCAGCGCCGGCTTTTCTTCCCAGTTGTCCGGCCATTTGAAGCCCATCGGCGCCGAGCGGTAGGAGGAGGTGATGGACTTGCAGCCGTATTTCCAGCACTGCGAGCCGATATCTTCGGCGGAGTAGGAGGCGCCGAGGATCAGGATGTCCTTGTCCTTGAACTCGCGGGCGTCGCGGAAGTCGTGGGCATGCAGCACGCGGCCGTTGAAGGTGTCGAAGCCGGGGTAGAACGGCACGTTCGGGGTCGAGAAATGGCCCGAGGCGCAGATCACGTGGTCGAAGTCTTCCTTGTAGGTGCTGTCCTTGGAATGGTCGTGCACGGTGACGGTGAAGTTGCCCTGATCCTCGTTGTATTCGACCCAGCGGATGGCGGAGTTGAAGCGGATCCACTTGCGCACTTCGGCTTTTTTCACCCGGCCTTCGATGTAGTCGAACAGCACGGCGCGCGGCGGGTAGGAGGCGATCTGCTTGCCGAAGTGCTCCTCGAAGGAATAGTCGGCAAATTCCAGGCCCTCCTTGGGGCCGTTGGACCAGAGGTAGCGGTACATCGAGCAGTGGACCGGCTCGCCGTTCTCATCCAGGCCGGTGCGCCAGGTGTAGTTCCACAGCCCGCCCCAGTTGTCCTGTTTTTCGAAGCAGACGATCTCCGGAATCTCTTCGCCTTTGTTGGCGGCGGACTGGAATGCGCGCAACTGGGCCAGGCCGGAGGGGCCGGCACCGATGATGGCAATTCGTTTCTTGGTCATGTGGCTCTCCCATTGGTATAGACCAATATCTGTGTTTGGTTCTTTTGGTCTGATCCAATAAGGTCCAAAATTGCACCGCCGAGTCAACATATTTTCACGGAAGGAATATGATTTTTCCCGGATTGGACTGGCGGGGCAGAGAATTATTGTTAGGATTCAGGCCATGAAGACGACGAGTTTTGCGCACCAGCTGGCCGCCCGCGCGGCGCTGCCCCGGCTGTCTGTGGGGATGACAGAATCAGTGAATATCGGCTTTTTGGGCCCGCTTTCGGGCCGGGTCGAGAGCTGGGGGCTGCCCGGATTGAACGGCTGCCGGATCTGGGAAGACGGTCTGAACAAGGCTGGCGGGCTGCTGATCGGCGGCCGCCGCTACCCGATCCGCATCCACTCCTACGATTGCGGTCATGACCCCGAACGCTCGCTGGAGGGCGCGGTGGAACTGGTGCAGAAGCATAACGTCAAGCTGATGCTGATGCTGGGCGGGGACACTTTTGCGCCGGTGCGCGATTTCCTGATGCGCAACAAGGTGCTGACATCGACGCTACTGCCGACCGACCTGTCGCCGGACACGCCCTATCTGATCGCGCCGAGCGAGGCGCATCCGATCCAGAATGTGACCGGGGTGGCCTGGCTGGCGGAGAACCGGCCGGAGCTGAAAACCGTCGCCCTGTGCAGCCAGGCCGATCTGCTGGGGCTGCCCGCGCAGGCGGTCTACCGGGCGGCGTTCAAGGCCGCGGACAAGCAGATCCTGCGGGAAGTGCAGTATGATCCGGGAACCAGCGACCCTGGCCCGGTGGTGGATCCGATGCTGGAGAGCGGCGCCGATATCCTGTGCTGGTGCTCGTCTTACGCGCCGATGGTGCATGCGATGACGGAATATGCCTATGCCAAGGGCTTCAAGGGGCAGATCATCAGCTGCACCCTGGATGGCTATGACCAGCTGGTGGAGAAGACCTCAGTTGAATTCATGGAAGGGGTGGTGTTCCAGTTCCCGGACTTCGACGACCCGATGCTGCGGGAAAAGGCGTTTTTCTTCAACCGCCCGCATGTGTTCTTTGAGGAGTACAACCGCCGCTTCCCGGGCAGCTGGTCGGCGGTGAGCTGGGAGTATGTGGCGATCCTCGACATCTGGCACAGCGCGGTGGAGAAGGCGGGCTCAGTCGAGCCGCCATCGGTGCTGGCGGCGATGAAACAGCTGGGGCATGTCACCCACGCCTTTGGCCATGCGGAATGGTGGGGCGAGGATATCTTTGGCATTTCCAATGCCTTGGTCGGCGATTGGCCGGTGGTTACCATTCAGGACGGCAAGGCGCGGATCGCCGCGTTCAGGTCGATCCCCGGCTGGCTGGCCGAGCATTCCAACCTGCTGAAGGCAGAGATGGCGGCGCTGGGGCAGCTGTGGCACCAGCGTCTGGAAAGCGGCGCGCCGGGCAGCCAGGTCGGATCGCGCGCCGTGCAAGGCTGACCGGGCAGAAGGGCTGAGCGGGCTCAGATCTCCTGCAGCAGCAGCTTCTGCTCGTCGATCAGGTGCAGCTTGATGAATTCCACCGCGGATTCCACATCGCGTGAGGCGATGGCGTTGAACAGCGTGTTATAGCGTTTCTGGTAGTCCTGGATGCGCTGCGGCGTCAGGTGGCGGCGGCGCAGGGCGGTGCGGTAGGACAGGCGGCAGGCCTCGATCGTCAGCTCATAGCAGGAGTGCAGCAGCGGGTTGCCGGTGCCTTCGGCGATCTTGCGGTAAAGATCCTCCTCCGCCTCGATGAACTCGCCCGGATCGGT
Source organism: Leisingera coralii (assembly GCF_049056525.1). Classification (NCBI taxonomy): domain Bacteria; kingdom Pseudomonadati; phylum Pseudomonadota; class Alphaproteobacteria; order Rhodobacterales; family Roseobacteraceae; genus Leisingera; species Leisingera coralii. The sequence goes on from NZ_JBHUPT010000039.1 coordinate 18,312, forward strand.
GCGCACGGCTTCGACCCGCGAGAGGATCTCATCCAGCTCCTCGATCTGGCGCGGGGTCATGTTGATGACTGCCAGGCGGATCAGTTCCGGCTCCAGGATACCGCGCACCACCAGATGGTCGAGCGGCGACACCTCCTTGGCCAGCGAGGAATAGGAGGCTTCGGGCTTGGGGTCGGAGCGGAATTTGACAAAGCTGCCGGAGCCCGGACGGCGGTGGATCACGTTTTGGCTGGCCAGCACATCCAGCGCCTCGCGCACGGTATTGCGGGCAACACCCAGTTCCGAGGCCAGCGTCCGTTCGGACGGCAGGCGGGTGTCGACCGGGTAGGTGCCTGCCTTGATGCGGGCAAACAGCGTGTCGATCACCACCTGTACGGTAGCGCCCACCGAATGCGTGGTCAGGATTTGCGAGGTCGTCTCTTCCGCTGAGCTCATATCTGTTTTCCGGGCCGGACGAGCGGGAGAATCCCCTGCTCCTGATCACTGTGTCAAAGGTGCAAATACCGGTTTTGGCGGCGGGAGTGCAACCATCTGACGCAGCTGTGATTGGCCCTCAGCCTAGCGGTTCCTGCGCCGGACGGCAAGAAAACAGAAGAAATTGGTTCTTAAATTGGTTTCCTTCCCGTGTTTTGAAGATGAGCCGTAAGGTTATGTTTTGATGCCGTTTTTAGCGCGTGTTTTGCCGTAAATCTGTGCCTGTGGTTCTATTTTGGTGCCTTTTGAGCGCCGAAAGTGAAAGAAAATTTCTTGGAGGTGAACCATCTCGCTGCTAGCCTTGGTCCAGGATGGGTCCAATTTGGGCTAACTGGTTCAGTGACGTTGAGCTGGCACCAGAGCCCGCAGAAGGGATCCCATCCCGCAGAACACACCGCCGCAAAAAACAGGCGGGTCCAACATGGGAGACAAAAATGATTTCCAAGATCGTGAAATCGGGGCTGACCCGGAGGACGTTCCTCAAATCGACAGCGGTCACCGCGATGAGTGCCGGGCTGCCGGGCGCGTCGCTAGCGGCGGGCAATACCATCAAGATCGGTTTCCTGGCGCCGCTGACCGGCGCGGTGGCGGCCTGGGGCAAACCGGGGCTGGACGGCTGCCAGATCTGGGCCGAGCGGGTCAACGCCGCGGGCGGCATCAAGCTGGGCGATGGTAGCTACAATGTCGAGTTTGTGGCCTATGACAATGAATACGATCCGGCCAAAGCGCGCACTGGCGCCACAAAGCTGATCCGCGAGGACGGGGTTAGCTTCATCATGATGCTGGGCGGCGACACCTGGCCCGGTGTGCAGCCGGTGGCGGACAAGACCGGCATGCTGTTTTCCACCCTGCTGCCGTCGGACCTGTCGCCCGATACCAATACGCTGATTGCGCCGGCCGAGGTGCATCCGATCTACAATGTGACCGGGGTTGAGTGGCTGGCCGAGAACAAGCCAGAGCTGAAAACCGCGGTGATGTGTGCGCAGGACGACGCGCTGGGGCTGCCGTCGGTTGCGACCTATCTGGCGGCCTTTGAGGCGGCGGGCATCGAGATGCTGGACGAGCCGCTGCTGTTCGACCCGGCAACCACAGACTTTGCGCCGGTGGTGACCCGGCTGATCAGCAAGAATCCGGATATCGTCTGCCTTGACACTTGCTACAGCGATTATGTGCATCCGATTGCCGAGCAGCTGTTCCAGCAGGGGTTCAAGGGGCAGATCATCTCCTGCACCGCGGATTTCTATGATCAGATGATCGCCAAGACCTCGGAAGAGTTCATGGAAGGCTTTGTTTTCCAGTTCCCCGATTTCGATGACCCGGCGCTGAATGGCGACAACATCAACTTCACCGACCCGAACGGCTTTTATGCCGAGTTCAATACCCGCCATCCGGGCCAGTGGGGCGCGGTGAGCTGGGAATATGCCTCGATCATGGATCTGTGGAAGGCTGCGGCGGAGAAGGCCGGGTCGGCCAGCCCGGATGCGGTGGCGGCCGCAATGAAAGAAGGTAAGGGCAAGCACGCCTTTGGCGATGCGGACTGGTGGGGCACCGAGCTGTTCGGCATCGACAACGCGCTGGTCGGCGACTGGCCGGTGGTGGCTATCGAGAAGGGCAAGGCCAGGATCAAGGACTTCCGCTCGATCCCCGAGTGGTACGCCAAGCACGGCGACCTGCTGGTCAAGCACATGAAGGCCTATGACCAGATGTGGGATCAGCGCAGCTGACCTTTCAGGCAGGCCATCAGGCGGTGCGGGACCTTTTCCCGCACCGCGAGACCGACTGAATAAAGAGACAATCCGATGCTTGACCTTTTGGCGCAGACCGGCCTCAACGCCGTGTATGCTGCGAGCTATATTTCCCTTGTTGCTGTGGGGCTTGTACTGATTTTTGGCGTCATGGGCGTGATCAACTTTGCCCATGGCGAACTGTTCATGGCGGGCGCTTATGCGATTGTGGCGCTGTATGCCGGGCTGAACGTGCCGTTCTTTTTGGCTGTGGCGGTCGGCCTGCTGTTTGTGGGCTGTCTGGGCCTGCTGATGGAAAAGGCCCTGTTCCGGCCCTTGAAGGACAACCCGTTGGGCGGGCTGGTTGCGTCGATCGGGTTCCTGATGATCCTGCAGGCGCTGGCGGTGATGGGGTTCGGCGTGCGGATGGTGCATATCCCGCCGGTCACGCAGGAGGTCATTGCCTTCAGCGACAAGGTGCGGCTCCCGGTGGCGCGGCTTTACGTGATCATTGCCGCCGTGGTGCTGCTGTCGGCGCTTTGGTATTTCCTGAAGCGGACCAGGTTCGGCTGGGCACTGCGCGCCTCTGCGCAGGATCCGGAGGCGGCGGCGCTGCAGGGGATTTCGATCACCCAGACCGCCAGGATTGCCATGTTCATCGGTGCAGGCCTGGCGGGGATTGCCGGGGCACTGACCGCACCGCTGGTCTCGGTCAACCCGCACATGGGGCATTCGGTGATCGTCACGGCCTTTATCGTCATCATCGTCGGCGGGGTTGGTTCGCTGGAGGGGGCCATTGTCGCCTCGATCGCCTATGCGCTGGTGCATACCTTTGTGACCACCTTCTGGGACGGTGTCTTGGCCGACATCGTGGGTCTGTCGCTGATGCTGGTTGTGCTGATCGTGAAGCCGACCGGATTGTTCGGGAGTGCGGACCGTGCCTAAGTTCCTGATCTGGACTGCGGCCATCGCCGCGCTGATCGCCCTGCCGCATGGGCTGAGCTTCTCGCAGCAGGAAATCCTGGTGTTTTTGACCATCAATGTGCTGCTGGTTGCCAGCTACCGGCTGCTGACGCTGACCGGTGAATGGTCGCTGGCGCATGTGGTGATCATGGGGGTGGGGGCCTATTCCTCGGCGCTTCTGACCAAGAAGCTGGGTGTCTATGTACCGGTTTCGATGCTGCTGGGCGGGGTGATAGCAGCGCTGATTGCGGTGCTGCTGTCGTTCCCGCTGTTCCGGATGAAGGGGTTCTACTTCCTGATCGGATCGTTTGCGGCGGGGGAGATCATCCGCCTGCTGTGGAAGCGGTTCCGGGACCCTTTTGGCGGCGCCAAGGGGATCAAGGGGATCGACCCGATGCCGGACTTCTCGGTTGGCTTCTACCAGTTCGATTTCTTCGAGCCGACGTCATATTACTACTTCGCCGGCGTCATCGTCGCCTTCTGCCTGTGGATCCTGTGGCGGATCGAGAAGTCGCCGGTGGGCCTCACCTTCCATGCGGTGCATTGGCAGGACAAGCTGGCGCAGGCCTCGGGTGTGAATGTGCGGGCCTACCGGACGCTGGCCTTCGCCATCGCCTCGGGCTTTGCCGGCATCTCGGGCGCGCTGCTGGCGCACTATGTCGGCACCATCAACCCAAATGCCTTTGACATCGACCTGATGGTCTTTGTGCTGACCTGGGCGATTGTCGGCGGCACCGCCACCTTCTATGGCCCGATCCTGGGCTGCGTGGTGCTGACGGTGCTGAACGAGATTGTGCTGCGGGAGCTGGGGCTCGAGCAGATGCGGCCGCTGGTCTATGGCGCCATCATGATCCTGTCGATCCTGTTCCTGCCCACCGGGCTGGAAAGCATCGTGCAGAAACTCACCAAAAGACGCGCTGCTGAGAGCGCGCCGGAACGGAGCCCGGCAGAATGACAGATTTTCTGGAAGTCAAAGACCTGACCATGCGGTTTGGTGGCCTGACGGCGGTGGACAGCCTGTCGTTCAAGGTGGCGCATGGCTCGATCCACGGGTTGATCGGTCCCAACGGCGCGGGGAAGACCACGACGTTCAACATGATCTCGGGCTTCTACAAGCCAAGCGAGGGGCAGGTGCTGCTGCGGGGTGAGGATATCTCCAGCCTGCAGATGCATGAGGTGGCCCGGCGCGGGGTGGTGCGCACCTTCCAGCACTCGACGCTGTTTGCTGAGCTGACCGTCTTGGAAAACGCGCTGGTCGGCACCCATATGCCGTTCCGCCCGAATATCTTTGCCGCGATCATCGGCTGGGACAAGGAGGACCGCAGCGGCGCTGAGGCTCGGGCCAGGGAGGCGCTGGAGTTCTTCGGGCTGGATCATGTGATGCAGGAACGCGCCGGGGATCTGAGCCACGGCCACCAGCGGGCGCTGGGTATGGCGGTGGCCTATGCCAGCCATCCGGACGTGATCCTGCTGGATGAGCCCTTCACCGGCATGAACCCGGAAGAGACCCGGCAGATGATGGACCTGATGGAGCGGCTCAAGGCGGACGGGATCACAATCCTGATCGTGGAGCATGACATGCAGGCGATCATGGGGCTGTGCGACAACATCACCTGCATGAGCTTTGGCAAGTTCCTGGCCGAGGGCGGACCGCAGGAGATCCGCAACCATCCGGCGGTGATCGAGGCATACCTGGGAGGGGCGCGCCATGTTGCTTGAGATGAAAAACATCGCCGTGAACTACGGCAAGATCAACGCGATCCGGAACATCTCGGTCGCGGTGCCGGAGGGCAAGATCGTCACCATCATCGGCGGCAACGGCGCGGGCAAGACCACCACCCTGCGGGCGATGTCGGGGATGCTGCCGATCACCGCCGGTGAGATCACTTTTGAGGGCAAGCGGATCGACCATCTGCCCGCGCATAAGGTTGTGGCCAACGGCATCGCCCATGTGCCGGAGGGGCGGCGGATCTTCCCCGACATGACGGTGGAGGAGAACCTGCACACCGGGGCGTTTTTGCGCAAGGATAAGGATGCGGTTGAGGCGGATCTGGAGGATGTCTTCAGACGCTTCCCCCGTCTGCGCGAGCGGCGCACCCAGATGGCCAAGACCATGTCGGGGGGCGAGCAGCAGATGCTGGCCATCGGGCGGGCGCTGATGTCCAAGCCGCGGCTCCTGCTGATGGATGAGCCGTCGATGGGGCTGGCACCGGTGATCGTCGAGGAAATTGCCCAGATCGTTGAGGAAATCAACGCCAACGGGCTGTCGGTGGTGCTGGTCGAGCAAAATGCCGAACTGGCGCTGGAGCTGGCCGATTACGCCTATGTCCTGGAAACCGGAAATGCAGCAATGGAGGGTCCTGCAGATGAGCTTCACGGAAACGAACACGTCCGCGCCGCGTATCTGGGGCTTTAAGCCGGACGCGGAGATGCGGGTGGCGCGCGAGGCGGGGTGGTCGCGTGCCGATCTGGCCTGGGAAAGGCTGATGGAGCGGGCGCTGGCGGAGGCCGAGGGCGGGTGTTCGCGCCCGGCCATGCGCCTGTTCCGGCTGGCGGATCTGCTGGCGCGGGTGGCGTTTCCGGCCGCTGATCTGCGCCGGGCCGCGGCGCCCGCCAACCTGGCGGTGCTGCACTTCCGGGCAGGCGCGCTGGAGGAGGCGGAGCGGTTGCAGGCCCGCGCCTTGCGGGTTTGGGCCGGAGCGGCAGAGCAGATAGATGCGATGGAAATCGCACCGCGCAGCCGGTCGTCGCTGTTTCATCTGCGGATGGAAGCGCTGCACCGCGATACGTTTCACGCCAATCTGAAAACCCGGGTGGGCCGGATTGCGGCGGAGGCCGGGGAGACGCTGCGCAACCTGACCTCGGGGCGGGCGGCTTTGCACCGCCATGCCAGCCGCTGGCGCGGGGAGAAGCCCACGGTGTTTGACGGAACCCGTAAGGTTCTGGGGGCCTGCCTGCTGCTGCTGGACGCGTAAGCCGCACATGTTTGCGGAGACGCGGTGGAACCCGGGCTAGCTGGCCCGGGTTTTCTGTTTGCACCTTTGCCAGCCGGTGCTGCGGGGCAACTATTTTCTGTCCCCAGGCGGTGAGGGCTTGGGAAAAACTGGTAATGGCAGTAAAATAATTTTCGCGTGATTTCTTGCGCTTTGAAAAGTTTTTGCGTATCGCGCCGCTGCGCGCTTGTCAGAGGCCGTCAATAAGGAAGATAACACAGTGGCTAAACCTAAAGACGATACCGACGCAGTGGCAAATAACCTTTCTCAAGATCCGCATCGTGTCCGCGAGGGCTCGGAAAAAGTTCTGGAAGTGGCGATCGGCCGCGAAGTGCGGTCGTTCCGGCGCCAGCAGGGCATCACTGTGGCGGATCTCGCCAATTTGACCGGTCTCTCGATTGGCATGCTGTCGAAGATCGAGAACGGCAACACCTCGCCGTCGCTGACCACGCTGCAGCTGCTGGCCAATGCGCTGAGCGTGCCGATCACCTCCTTCTTCCGCCGCTTCGAGGAGACCCGCGAGGCGGTGCATACCAAATCGGGCGCAGGGGTGGAGACCGAGCGGGCCGGCACGCGGGCCGGGCATCAGTATCAGCTGTTGGGCCATCTCGGCGCCAATGCCTCGGGCGTGATGGTGGAGCCCTACATGATCACCCTGACCGAGGAGTCGGATGTCTTCCCGACCTTCCAGCATGACGGTATCGAGATGCTGTACATGCTGGAAGGTGAGGTGGATTACCGGCACGGCGACAAGGTGTTTCCGCTGAAGCCCGGCGATACGCTGTTTTTTGACGCCGATGCGCCGCATGGACCGGAAAGCCTGGTCAAGCTGCCCGCGCGCTACCTGTCGATCATTTCCTACCCGCAGTCGAGCTGAGGCGCGGCGGGGCGCTCCCGCCTGCTTCGCGGCATCTGAAGATGCCCCTGCACAGTTGGGCCCGGCGCCGCGCGATGCGCGGCGCTGTTGCGTTTTTCGGAAAGCTTTGCGGATGCAGCGTGCGCAGCGCGCTGCCCGGCCCAACGCCGCCCAGGGGGAAGGCGCAGCCTGCCGTCTGAGGCGGGGGCGGGAGGGCGCCGCTTCCCCCATTGCGGACAAAAAAGAAACTGCCGGAGCCAGAGGCAACGGCAGTCAGTGAGGCGGGCCTAAGTGACAGGGGGTAGGGACGGCCCGCCAGGTCCGCTCGGGATCAATCGTCGTCGGGCCAGATACCGTCCGAGGTCGGGCTGCCGTCGTCATACTGCGACAGCCATTCCACCATCAGCGGGCGGTTGTCGATGAAGCCCTTGTAGGTCGCCAGCTCCTCCGGCAGGTCGCGGATCACCCGGTGCAGGCGGCGGCCCCATTTCGGCACCGTCACCAGATCGTTGAAGCTGATCAGGTAGCAGCGGATCGGGAAGGCCAGCGCGTTGGAGCGGGGCAGGCGGAAGAAGGTCTGCAGCTCGACCCGCAGGTGCTGTTTCTCGCCGATGTTGTCCATCGTCAGCCCCTGCTTCATCACGCCCCATTTGTGGTAGTTCTCGGGGGAGGTGTCCAAGAGCGGGTTGACCGTCATCGTCCAGTTCAGGCGGCGGGCCGGCTGGCCCTGCTGGATGTTCAGCAGGAACTTCAGGGCGCGCACGAAAATGCCCATTTCGTGCGCCTTCGGCACCGGCGCGTGCCATTCGAAGAAGTTCATGCCGATGTCGAAGTCCAGCGACCAGTCGGCCTGGGTGGTGACCATGCCGGCATCCATCCACAGGTTGTCGTCGCGCTGGTCCAGCACCGCAAAATCGCCCTGGGTCTGACGGGTGATGTATTCCATCGGCCCGTAGGGCAGGGTGCTTTCATCCAGGAAAGTGAAAGTGTCGTCGATGCCCAGCGGCTTGTTGATCCAGCGCCAGCGGTTGCCGTCCTTGTGCAGTTCGAACAAGTCCGGGTATTCGGCCGCCTTGGCCTCCATGATCAGCTCGAGCAGGTCCCAGCCGGCCAGCGTCATATGCGGCAGCGACTGGCAGCGCAGCGGATCATTGGCCAGCACCCGGGCGCGGTCCCTCATTTCCGAGACATAATGCTCGTCCACGTCAAAGGTGCGCTCGAACACCGAGCCGGGCCGGTAGGACTTATGCGGCTCCATGTTCACCGAGTACATGTAGCTGTCTTCGTGGAACGGGAAGGGGAAGCGTTTGATTGCCCAGTCCGAGTTCTTGAAGGTGAAGTCGCCGTAGAAGGTTTCGTCGTTGAATTGAATGGTCATCTTTCTCTCCCTCAGCGGTCCAGAACGAGTGTCTTGCCTTCAAAGCGCGACACGCAGGGCATGATGTGCTTGCCGCCGGCCTTCTGCTCGTCAGTCAGCCAGTGGTCGTAGTGCAGGAACTTGCCGTCATAGCCGATGACATTGGTCTCGCACTGGCCGCAGGCGCCGCCGCGGCAGAGGTAGGGGGCGTCGATGCCGGCCGCTTCCAGCGCTTCCAGCAGCGACTGGTGCTCGCCGACTTGGACGATCTTGTTGGAGACCGCACATTTCACCTCGAACGGCTTGCCGGAGGCAGGCGCCAGGAATTCCTCGGAATGCACGGCCTCGCGCGGCCAGCCCATCTCCTCGGCGGTGCCATGCACCCATTCGATCATACCCTTGGGGCCGCAGACGTAGACGTGGGTGCCCAGCGGCTGGTTGGCGAGCAGAGTCTTGAGGTCGATCGCCTCTTTCTGGTCGTCATGGTAGATATGCACTTTGCCGGGATAGCGCTCAGCCAGTTCCTTGGCGTAGGTGCCCAGCGACGCGGTGCGGACCGCGTAGTGCAGTTCGAAGTGGCCCTCCATCATGGAGAGCTGGTGCATCTGGGCCATGAAGGGGGTGATGCCGATACCGCCGGCCAGCATCAGGTGCTTCTTGGCGCGCAGGTCCAGCGAGAACAGGTTCACTGGGTTGGAGATCACCATCTCCATCCCCTCTTTGACCTGGGAATGCATGAACCTGGAGCCGCCGCGGCCCTGATCGTCGCGCCGCACCGAAATCATGTAGGCGCCGCGGTCTGCCGGGTTGGACATCAGGGAGTAGGCATTGAGCCGGGTGATATCGCCGTCCTGCATCTCCACCACGGTATGCGCCCCGCCCGAGAAGGTGGGCAGATCGCCGCCGCCGGTGCGGACGAATTTGAAACGGGTGACCAGGTCGTTGATCGGTTTGACCTCGGCCACGGTGACATTCAGTTTTGCGGTGCCAGCACTCATTTGAACAGCTCCACTTTCTCGGGGATGTTGCCCGGATCCTCGGCATCCACCCGCACGCCCTGGAAGGCAGCGAGGCGGCGCGAATAGTGATCGCGCACGAACAGGCTGAGGCCGCAGTGGCTGCATTCGAACGGGTCGGTGGTGACGTCCTCGGTGATGCCCTTGCAGTGCACGCACTGCATGCGCCGCGCGGTGGAGCCGCGGTGTTCGGTCTGGATCGCGGTGTGCGGGATGCCCGCCGCGGTGGCCTCGGCCATGGCCTGGCCCATCAGGCTTTCGGTGCCGGTCAGGTACACCTGGGTGCCCATGTGGCAGTCCAGCAAGGCGCGGCGGATGCGGCTTTGCGCGGCCTCATAGGAAGGACCGGCATAAAACTGGCCTGCACCCAGCTCTTCCAGCTGGCTGCTGTATTTGGCGCCGGTTTTCTTGGGGATGTAGATGATATGGGCCTTGGCCCAGAAATCCTTGTCTACGGATTTGGCCAGATCCAGGATCGCCTCGGCGCCTTCGGCATCGGCAATCATCAGGTGGCCGCTGCCGGGGCGGGCCTCAAGCTCGCCGTACACCGGGCGGCTGGTGATCGAAGGGGGGAATTGGGTCTTAGACATGTGGGTCGCTTTTCCTGCAGTCCGGGTGAACGAAAACAGGCGCCCCCGGAATGGGGACGCCCGGGATTCGGCTCAGCCTTTTGCGGTCCGGCGTTTCTTTTCCGGATCGTGGAACGGCATTTCCGCTGCGACGCAGGGGATTTCGCCGGTGGAGTTCTTGACGGTCAGCGGCACGCCGGGTTCGGCGCAGTCGACCGGCATGCGGGCGATGCCCACGTTGTGCTCGTTCAGGGGCGAGTACATGCCGATGGTGACAACGCCGACCTGCTTGCCGTCGCGCAGGAGCGGCGCGCCTTCTTCGGCCGGCTCGGTGCCTTCCAGCTTGACGCCGTAGATCTTGAAGCGCTCCTTGCCTTTCAGGCGGTAGTGCTCCTCGGCGCCGCGGAAGCCGGTCTTGCCCGGCGAGACGGTGAAGTCGAGGCCCAGCTCCCACAAGGTGTCGCCGCACTTCTCGTTCTCGAAGGGGTACATTTCCGAGTTGTCATAGGGGAAGAACAGCAGGTAGCTCTCTGCCCGCAGCAGGTCGAGGGTGGTGAAGCGGGTCGGGATGATGCCCATCGGGGCGCCTTTTTCGACCAGATTGTCCCAGATGTGCGGCGCGTCCTGGCCGCGGCAGAAGATCTCATAGCCGCGCTCGCCGGTGTAGCCGGTGCGGGAGATGGTCACGGGCTTGTCGAACAGGGTGGTGTGGATGTGGCTGAAATAGACCACGTCGCGGATGCCGGGCACGCCCTGTTCTTCGAGGAAATCGACCGCCATCGGACCCTGCAGTGAAATGTCATGCAGGTTGTCGTCAAAGCGGATGTCGACGTCGCGGCCTTGCGCAGCCCGGGTCAGGGTCTCATGTCCCTGGCCGGAGCCGTGCACCACCATCCAGCTGTTGGGGCCCATGCGGTAGATGACGCAGTCGTCGATGAACTTGCCGTCGTCATTCAGCATGCAGGCATAGGTGCTGCGGCCGGGTTTGATCTTTTCGACGTTGCGGGTGGTGGCCCGGTCGATCACGTGGCTGGCGTGGGGGCCGACGATATGGACCTTCTTGAGGCCGGACACATCCATGAAGCCCGCCTTGGTGCGGATCGCCATGTATTCTTCGGTCTGGTCCTTGTCATAGGTCCAGGCGGTGCCCATGCCGCTCCAGTCTTCCAGGTCCGAGCCCAACGCCCGGTGGCGGTCAGCAAGGGTTGAGAAGCGCCAGGATGCAGTCATTTTCTAAGTCTCCCTATTGGTGCGGACCAAAATTCTTGATTTGGTTCCATTGGTCTGGTCCAGTTAGCCAAGAGAGGGGGCGCTGTGTCAATGAATATTCCTATCAGGAAAAAGATTTCGCTTAAAAGGCCGATTCCTCACGGCTTTGCGGCATGGATTGGCCTGAAATGGTCTTTTTAGGCGCAGGCTTGAGGTTGCGGATGCCGCCGGTTGACCCGTTCAGAGTGAGAATCGGGTGATTCCAGCGCCGGAGAATCGCGTGATTCCGCCGCAAACAGGCCGTTCCCATAGGGTTTTGGCCACTGTTCCGAGGGCGCGTGGGGCTGGCAGCCGGGCAAAGGCGGGGCGCGCTAAGCCGTTGGAGGCGCGAAGCTAAGGCGGGATGACGGGAGGGCCAGATGGGGCGCATGGGAGCGAGCATGCTTCCCTGTCAGTGAATAAACTTTCACATGATTATTGACAGCTCAGCAGCCTGAGACACAGAATAAAGGAAAATAATATTCCCAAGAGGCAAAAAGCCCGGGAGCACTGCCAACAGGAGGGCAAAACATTGGATGGTAATCTGAACGCGTTAACAACCGTGTTCACCGAGTTCTATTACTGGGTGACGGTTGTCTTCATGTTCCTCATTCACGTGGGGTTCTGCATGTACGAGGTCGGCGCCAGCCGCCACCGCAACCACATGCACACACTTATGAAGAACATCATGATCATTCCGCTGGTCACGGTGACGTTCTTCTTCTTCGGCTGGTGGATCTACTGGGCCTTCCCCAGCTTCCCGTTCTTCGGCGGGCTGAACCATGACGCGGGCGCGGCGAACCTGCCCTGGTCGCAGAACATGGGCACCAACCTGTCCGACCGGATCACCGGCGTATTCTGGGCAGCGTTCCTGCTGTTCTCCTGGACCGCGGCCTCGATCGTGTCGGGTGCGGTGATCGAACGGATCCGCTCCTCGGCCCTGTGGGTGCATGCGGTGATGATCGGTTCGGTGTTCTGGATCATCGACGCCGCCTGGGGATGGCATGCCGAAGGCTGGATGGTGAAATACCTCGGCTATCATGATGCCTATGCCTCCGGCGTGATCCACGCGATTGCCGGCGGTTATGCGCTGGGCGTGATCATGGTGCTGGGACCGCGCCTGGGTAAATTCGCCGCCGATGGCACCCCGCGCGATATCCCGCCGCATAACCCCTGGATGCTGACCATCGGGATCTTCCTGATCTATTCCGGTTTCTGGGGCTTCTATGCCGCCTGCAACATCCCGGTGATCTCACCTGACGGTATTGGCGGGCTGCTGACTGGCGAGACCTGGACGGCCACCAACATCTATCTGGCGCCGACCTCGCTGTCTGCGATCACCTTCAACTTCCTGATGTCGCTGTCCGGCGGCCTGATGGCGGCCTATGTGGTGTCCAAGGGCGATGCGTTCTGGACCTTCTCCGGCGGTCTGGCCGGCATTATCACCGCCTCTGCGGGCAACGATCTGTATCACCCGATCCAGGCGATGCTGGTCGGCGCGGTTGGTGTCGTGATCGTCTACAAGCTGCACTACTGGGTCGAGCGCACCTTCAAGATCGACGATGCGGTGGGCGCTGTTGCCGTGCATGGCTACTCCGGCATCGTGGGCCTGATCATCGCTGGCTTCCTGCTGTGGGGCGCGCCGAGCTCGCCGTATGAAGGTTTCGCCACCGTGAACCCGGTTGGCCAGACCATCGGTGCGGTGATCATGTTCGGTGTGCTGGGCTGGCTGCCAGGCTATGTGATCGCCAAGATGCAGGCTGCTGCCGGCGTGCTGCGCATCCCGGTTGAGGTCGAGCTGCAAGGTCTCGATTACGCTGAGCACCATGCCTACGAAGATGCCAAGGCCGAGATCATTGCTGCCGACAAGGCTGCGGTGAATGGTGCTGGCGTTCCAGCTGAATAAGGAGAATTGAAATGTCTACGATCGGTTACGACAGCTGGGCGGTGGATCTGGCAGAGGTTGGGGCGGTCTATCCGTTCCAGGGATCAGAGGGGCTGATGGTGGTCCTCGGGGTGGTCTTCTGGATTGCCTGGCACAGGATCCAGTTTGTCCGCGAAGGCGCGCATCTGGAGAAGGCCAAGCGGATGGGAGACACGGAAAAAATACACAATCTGCTTGAGAAGTATTGACCCGATCCGGTCGAAGGCGCGCCAGAATGGCGCGCCTTTTCTTTCCTTCGCAGGAAAATAAGTTTCATAAGAGTTGAACGGTAGATCGCAAACTGCTAGCGTTGATTCGAGATGAAAAGCAGGAGGCACACCCATGTGCGGGATTGTCGGTCTTTTTCTAAAAGACAAATCACTTGAGCCAAAACTGGGCGATATGCTCACCGATATGCTCATCACCATGACGGACCGCGGTCCGGACAGTGCGGGCATTGCGATCTATGGCGCGGATACGAATGGGCGGGCAAAGCTCACCGTTCAGTCCGACACGCCGGAAGAGGCCTTTGACGGTCTGGACGGCGCGCTGGCCGAAGCGCTGAGCGCCGATGTTTCGATCCGGGTGATCGATACCCACGCGGTTCTCGAATTGCCCGCAGGCAAGGAAGAGGAGGCCCGCAGCGCGCTGGCCGAGCTGCGTCCCGGCATGCGCGTCATGAGCGCGGGCGACACCATCGAGATCTACAAGGAAGTAGGTCTGCCCGAGAAGGTCGCCGAGCGTTTCAACGTGCGCGGCATGAGCGGCAGCCATGGCATCGGCCACACCCGTATGGCCACGGAATCCGCCGTGACTACCGAGGGCGCACACCCGTTCTCCACCGGTTCCGACCAGTGCCTGGTGCACAACGGCTCGCTGTCCAACCACAACGCGCTGCGCCGCAAGCTGCGCCGTGAGGGTGTGCGGATCGAAAGCCAGAACGACACCGAGGTGGGCGCTGCCTATCTGACCTGGAAGATGCAGAACGGCGCATCTCTGGGCGAGGCGCTGGAAAGCAGCCTGGAGGATCTGGACGGCTTCTTCACCTTTGTGGTCGGCACCAAGGACGGCTTTGGCGTGGTCCGCGACCCGATCGCCTGTAAGCCGGCCGTGATGGCGGAGACTGACCAGTATGTGGCGTTCGGCAGCGAATACCGCGCACTGGTGAACCTGCCGGGCATCGAAGACGCCAAGGTCTGGGAGCCTGAACCCGCAACCGTTTACTTCTGGAACCACTAAGATGCAGACATATGATCTTGAAGCAAATGGCCTGCGCGGTCTGAACTCGGCCCTGCAGGAACTGAACGGCAGCTCCAACAAGACTGCTTGGGAAATCGTCAACCCCAAGGGCAGCCATGCGATTGCCGTTGGTTTGAACTCCCCGATCGAAGTGACCGTCAAGGGCTCCACCGGCTACTACTGCGCCGGCATGAACCAGCAGGCGACGGTCCGGGTCGAAGGCTCGGTCGGTCCGGGCGTGGCGGAAAACATGATGTCCGGCACCGTGATCGTCGAGGGCGACGCCAGCCAGTATGCCGGCGCCACCGGCCATGGCGGCCTCCTGGTGATCAAGGGCAATGCCTCCTCGCGCTGCGGCATCTCGATGAAGGGCATCGACATCGTCGTGCATGGCAACATCGGCCACATGTGCGCCTTCATGGCGCAGGCGGGCAATCTGGTGGTGCTGGGCGATGCGGGCGACGCGCTGGGCGACAGCTGCTACGAGGCGCGCTTCTTTGTGCGCGGCTCGGTCAAGAGCCTGGGCGCCGACTGCATCGAGAAGGAAATGCGCCCCGAGCACATCGAGATCCTCAAGGATCTGCTGGCACGCGCCGGAGCGGATGCGAAGCCGGAGGAGTTCAAGCGCTACGGCTCCGCCCGCAAGCTCTACAACTTCGACGTCGACAACGCGCAAGCGTACTAAGGACAGGGATCACTAGACATGGATAGCAATAACATCCCCCGCACGGTCCCGATCCAGTCGGCGACTTTCTCGAACCCGATCAACGCTGAAATCCGCCGCGCGGCGGCCACCGGGATCTACGACATCCGTGGCGGCGGCGCCAAGCGCCGGGTCCCGCATTTCGATGACCTGCTGTTCCTTGGCGCCTCGATCTCGCGCTACCCGCTGGAAGGCTACCGGGAGAAATGCGAGACCAAGGTGACGCTGGGCACCCGCTTTGCCAAGAAGCCGATTGAGCTGGATATTCCGATCACCATCGCCGGCATGAGCTTTGGCGCGCTGTCCGGCCCCGCCAAGGAGGCCCTCGGCCGCGGCGCATCCGCTGCTGGCACCTCGACCACTACCGGCGACGGCGGCATGACCCCGGAAGAGCGCGGCCATTCCACCAAGCTGGTCTACCAGTATCTGCCGTCCCGTTACGGCATGAACCCGGACGACCTGCGCAAGGCGGACGCGATCGAGGTCGTGGTCGGCCAGGGCGCCAAGCCCGGCGGAGGCGGCATGCTGCTGGGCCAAAAGATCTCTGACCGGGTTGCGGAAATGCGCACCCTGCCGAAAGGCATCGACCAGCGTTCTGCCTGCCGCCACCCGGACTGGACCGGCCCGGATGACCTGGAAATCAAGATCCTGGAGCTGCGGGAGATCACCGATTGGCAGGTGCCGATCTACATCAAAGTCGGCGGTACCCGCCCCTATTATGACACCGCGCTGGCGGTAAAGGCCGGTGCCGACGTTGTGGTTCTGGACGGCATGCAGGGCGGCACCGCCGCCACCCAGGACGTGTTCATCGAACATGTCGGCCTGCCGACGCTCGCCTGTATCCGCCCTGCCGTGCAGGCGCTGCAGGACCTGGGCGTGCACCGCGAGGTGCAGCTGATCGTCTCCGGCGGCATCCGCACCGGCGCCGATGTGGCCAAGGCGATGGCGCTGGGCGCCGATGCGGTTGCGATCGGCACCGCGGCGCTGGTTGCGCTGGGCGACAACGACCCGAAATGGGAAAGCGAGTACCAGAAGCTGGGCACTACCACCGGCGCCTATGACGACTGGCACGAAGGCCTGGATCCGGCCGGCATCACCACCCAGGATCCTGAGCTGATGAAGCGCCTGGACCCGGTCGATGCGGGCCGCCGCCTGCGTAACTACCTCAAGGTGATGACGCTGGAAGCGCAGACCATCGCCCGCGCCTGCGGCCACAACCACCTGCACAACCTTGAACCCGAGGATCTGTGCGCCCTGACCATGGAGGCCGCCGCCATGGCGCGGGTGCCGCTGGCCGGTACCGACTGGTACCCGGGCAAAGCAGGGTTCTGATGATTGGCGGGGCGCGGCCGGCAACGGTCCGCGCCCCATTCTTGAAATACGTTCAACAGGGAAAGGAAGTAGGACCATGACGACTGATCTGGCTGCTTTCGCAAAAGAAAAAGGCGTCAAATACTTCATGATCTCCTTCACCGACTTGTTCGGTGGCCAGCGCGCCAAACTGGTGCCGGCACAGGCGATCGCGGATATGCAGGAAGACGGGGCCGGCTTTGCCGGTTTTGCCACCTGGCTTGACCTCACCCCGGCGCACCCGGACATGCTGGCGGTGCCGGATCCGTCCTCGGTGATCCAGCTGCCGTGGAAGCCGGAGGTCGCCTGGGTGGCGGCTGACTGCGTCATGGAAGGCAAAGATGTGGCCCAGGCGCCGCGCAACGTGCTGCGCCGTCTGATCAAGGAGGCCGCGGACGAAGGCCTGCACGTGAAGACCGGCATCGAGGCCGAGTTCTTCCTGCTGACCCCCGAAGGCGACGAGATCTCCGACCCCTTCGATACCGCTGAGAAGCCCTGTTATGACCAGCAGGCGGTGATGCGCCGTTATGATGTGGTGCGCGAGATCTGCGATTACATGCTGGAGCTGGGCTGGGGCCCGTACCAGAACGACCACGAAGACGCCAACGGCCAGTTCGAAATGAACTGGGAGTTCGACGACGCGCTGTCGACCGCCGACAAGCACAGCTTCTTCAAGTTCATGACCAAATCGGTGGCGGAGAAGCACGGCTACCGGGCGACCTTCATGCCGAAACCGGTCGAGGGTCTCACCGGCAACGGCTGCCACGCCCATATCTCGGTCTGGGACGCGCCCGGCAAGGATTCCCGGGTCAACGTCTTTGCTGGTGAAAAGGGCGAAGGCCAGATTGCCGAGCTTGGCCTCTCCGAGCAGGGCGGCTGGTTCCTGGGCGGCATCATGAAACACGCCTCGGCGCTGGCGGCGATCACCAACCCGACGGTGAACTCCTACAAGCGGATCAACGCGCCGCGCACCATGTCCGGGGCGACCTGGGCGCCGAACACCGTCACCTGGACCGGCAACAACCGCACCCATATGGTGCGCGTCCCCGGCCCCGGCCGGTTCGAGCTGCGCCTGCCCGACGGGGCGGTGAACCCCTATCTGCTGCAGGCGGTGATCATCGCGGCCGGCCTCTCCGGCGTCCGCACCAAGGCCGATCCCGGCCCGCGCCACGACATCGACATGTATGCCGAAGGCCACAAGATCACCGATGCGCCCAAGCTGCCGCTCAACATGCTGGATGCGCTGCGCTTCTACGACAAGGATGACGGCCTGAAGTCGATGATGGGCGAGGAGTTCTCCGCCGCCTACCTGAAGATGAAGCAGCAGGAGTGGAATTCCTTCGTCAACCACTTCTCCCGCTGGGAGAAAGACAACACGCTGGACATCTGATTCCCGCCTCTGATTCCCCTGTCCGGCCTTCGGGCCGGACCTCGCACGGCCCGGGCATCGCCCGGGCCTTTTTATTTGCGGCAGCGCCTGCGGCATATGCGCCGTCTTCACCCGTGGTGAAATTCCGCCTGTTTCCGATCGGCGGCAGGTGCGCCGGAAACCTCCTGTTTTTCAGGGAAAACGGTTCAGGAAGGTGTTGACGCCCAGGAAAATAAATTGAGTAATAGGAATATATCTTGCCTCGCAATGAACTTTCGCCGCGGGGAGTGAACCGGAACTGATGGCAGCAGGGAGAAGGCCATGAGCTACAAGAGTGACATTGAGATCGCGCGGGAAGCGCAGAAGAAGCCGATCCAGGAGATTGGTGCGAAG
>NZ_JBHUPT010000040.1:0-122312 GCF_049056525.1 Leisingera coralii
GCAGGATCAACGCCGAGATCGCTCGGGAACGAGGCGAAGGCCGCTGATAACGGCGAGTTTCCACACAGCCTCGGCTGGATGCAGACAGGAGTATCAAAAACCTTTTTTGGCTCCCGACCAAATAGTCAGTAGCGCATGGTCAGGATAGACCGCACGATTGCTATTCAAGAATTGAAAAGGGCGCCCAATTGGGCACCCTTCGTTCTTTTATTCATTGGCCAAGTTAGCCCAGCAGCTCTTTCACCTTGGCCACTGTGCCCTCAGCCGTAATGCCGAAGCGTTCGAACAGCTCGCCTGCAGGGGCAGAGGCGCCGAAGCGGTCCATGCCGACGAAACCGGCCTTCTTCTCCTGGCCGCGCTCGCCCAGCAGCCAGCGGTCCCAGCCGCCGTCGCGCACGGCCGCCTCGATGCCGACGCGAACCGGGCCTGCGGGCAGGACCTTGCGGCGGTAGGCTTCGTCCTGCGCGGCAAACAGCTCCATGCAGGGCATGGAGACCACGCGGGTGCCGATGCCTTCGGCTTCCAGCTTGGCCTTGGCTTCCATTGCCACGGAGACTTCCGAGCCGGTGGCGATCAGGATCACCTGGCGCTTGTTCTCGGCTTCGGCCAGCACATAGGCGCCTTTTTCGACCATGTTGGTCAGCTTGTGCTCAGTCCGCACGGTGGGCAGGTTCTGACGGGTCAGGGCCAGCACCGAGGGGGTTTCCTTGGCGGTCAGGGCGATTTCCCAGGCCTCGGCGGTCTCGACGGTGTCGGCCGGGCGGAACACGTAGGTGTTCGGAGTCGCGCGGCAGATGGCCAGGTGCTCGACCGGCTGGTGGGTCGGGCCGTCTTCGCCGACGCCGATCGAGTCGTGGGTCATCACGAACACGGTCGGGATCTTCGAGAGTGCCGCCAGGCGCATCGCCGGACGGGCATAGTCGGTAAAGCAGAAGAAGGTGCCGCCGTAAGCGCGCACGCCGCCGTGCAGAACCATACCGTTCATCGCCGCGGCCATGCCGTGCTCGCGGACACCCCAGTAGACATAGCGGCCCTTGCGGTTGTCGGTGTCAAAGACACCCAGGTCGCCGGTCTTGGTGTTGTTGGAGCCAGTGAGGTCGGCCGAGCCGCCCACGGTTTCCGGCATCAGCGGGTTGATGACCGCCAGCGCCATTTCCGAGGATTTGCGGGTGGCAACCTTGGGCTGCTCCTCGCTCACCTGCTTTTTCAGCGCCTTGATGGCTGCCGACAGCTTCTTGGGCGCTTCCAGCGCATAGGCGCGGTTGAAGCGGTCCTGCTTCTGCTGCGACAGCTCGGCAAAGCGGGCTTCCCAGGCTTCGCGCTCGGACTTGCCGCGCGCGCCGATCTCTTCCCACTGGGACTTGATCTCTGCCGGGATCTCGAACGCGCCGCCGGTCCAGCCGTAGGCATCCTTGGCCGCTTGCAGCTGGTCTGCATCGGTCAGCGCGCCGTGGCCCTTGGAGGTGTCCTGCGCGGCGTGGCCCAAGGCGATGTGGGTCTTGCAGGCGATCATCGACGGCTTCTTGGTTTTCTTGGCCGCCTCGATGGCCTCGTCGATGGCCTTGGGGTCGTGGCCGTCGATTTCCAGCACCTGCCAGCCCGACGCCTTGAAGCGCTGCACCTGGTTGGTGCGGTCGGACAGTTCAACGGTGCCGTCGATGGTGATGTTGTTGTTGTCCCAGAACACGATCAGCTTGCCCAGCTGGTGACGCCCGGCCAGGCCGATGGCCTCCTGGCTGACACCTTCCATCAGGCAGCCGTCGCCGGCGATCACATAGGTGTAGTGATCCACGACCTTCTTGCCGTAGTGGGCGCGCTGCATTTCCTCTGCCATGGCAAAGCCGACGGCGTTGGAGATGCCCTGACCCAGCGGGCCGCTGGTGACTTCGACGGCGTCGAGCAGGAAGTTCTCCGGGTGGCCCGCGGTCAGCGCGCCCATCTGGCGGAAGTTCTTGATCTGATCCAGGGTGACCTGCTTGTCGCCGGCCAGGTAGAGCAGGGCATAGATCAGCATCGAGCCGTGGCCAGCCGACAGGACAAACCGGTCGCGGTCCGGCCAGGTCGGGTTGGATACATCAAATTTGAGGTGCTTTTCGAACAGCACGGTCGCCACATCGGCCATGCCGATCGGCATGCCGGTATGCCCGGAGTTGGCGGCGGCGACGGCGTCGAGGGCCAGCGCGCGGATGGCGGCGGCCTTGTTCCAATGCTCGGGATTGGCGGTGCGCAGGGCTGTCAGGTCCACTGGGATTGTTCCTTTGGCGTTACAGGCAATTGCTGCGCTCAATAACAGCGATGCAGCAAAGATCAAGCATGGTTGCGCGCATGTCTGCCGGACTGCGCGAAGTTGGCGCGGCAAGTGGTTGAAAGACAAGGGGGGGTGTTTTATCCCTGAAAGGGAATAACTGGCCCATGTCAGCGGCAAATGCACGATTCGCGCAGACGCCGGAAAAAGAGTGGACTGATGTGGACGGGTGAGGGACAGGCATGAACCAGATTGAAGAATTGCAAGGCCGCATCCAGGCCGCGCTGGAGCGCATCAGTTCCGGCACGTCAGCGCTGCAGGAGGCCCGCGAGGCGGACAAGGTGAAGGCGGCCGAAGCCATTGCCGAAGCCGCCAAGGCGGCTGAAGAGGCCGCTGCGAACGCTGCAAGGGCGGCCGAAGAAGCCGCTGCGAATGCTGCCAATGAGGCGCTGGAGCAGGCTCTTGACGAAGAGAAAACCGCCAACGCCCAGCTGGAGGAGCGGGTGAAGGTGCTGCACGCCCGCCTTAAGGAGGCCGAAAACAGTGCGCCGGCAGAGGGTGGCGATGTGGCCGCGATGCAGGCGGAACTGCAGCTGCTGCGCAACGAGGCGGGCGACCCGACCGAAAAGGAAGCGCTGCGGGCCGAGGTCGAGCGTCTGAAAAACCAGTTGGAAGCCGCCGCAAATACCGCCGCCAGCGTCAAGGAACAGCTGGAGGACCAGCTCGCCGAGGTTCAGGCCGCCAAGGACAGCCTGCAATCCCGCCTGGAAGAGGCCGAGGCCTCCGCCGGGCAAGCTGCGGAAGAACCTGCCGCAGCGCCTGACATGAGCGCGGAAATCGAACGCCAGAACGAAGCTTTGCTGCGGCTGGATACCGAGTTGCAGCAGCTGCGCCAGTCCAATGAGGAGCTGCGCGCCTCCAACGCCGCGCTGCGCGAGGCGAATGCCCAGGGCCTGGGCGATGCCGGGCTGATCAATGCCTCGATGGAGGCCGAGATCGAGGGCCTGCGCGCGGCCCAGGCCAGTGACCAGGCGCAGGTGAATGCGGTGCTGGCCAAGCTGGAACCGCTGCTGGCCAATGCCCGCAATCTGCCGGAAGGGGAGGAAGTCTGATGCCCGAAGTGACCATTCATATCGGCGGCCGCGGCTTTGAGGTCTCCTGCCAGGAGGGCGAGGAAAGCTATCTGCACTCCGCCGCCAAGATGCTGGACGACGAAGCGCAGGTGCTGTCCGACCAGATCGGCCGCATGCCCGAGGCGCGGATGCTCCTGATGGCCGGGCTGATGCTGGCGGACAAGACCGCGGCGGTCGAGGACCGGATCAAGGAGGTTGAGGCGGAACTGGCCGAGCGCGAGCGGGAGCTGGCGAAACTGCGCGCCGCGCCTGCGCCGGAACCGGAACGGATCGAAGTGCCGGTGGTGCCGCCCCTGGTGACCGAGGCGCTGGCCGAGATTGCGGCCCGCAGCGAGGCCTTGGCCCAGCAGATCGAGGAAAAGGCCGCGGGCTGAAGGCAGCCCGCCCTTGAAACCTGCTGAAACGGAAAAGGCGCCCGAGAGGCGCCTTTCTTGCATTGCGGCAGGGGCTGAAATCAGCCGTTGGCTTCGCGGATCTTGTCGGCGGCGTCCTTGTTGAAGGCGATGCCGTTTTCCTCGAACATGCCGTCCAGCTCGCCCGACAGGGTCATTTCGGTGATGATGTCGCAGCCGCCGACGAACTCGCCCTTCACATAAAGCTGCGGGATGGTCGGCCAGTCGGAGTATTCCTTGATGCCGGCGCGGATCTCTTCATCCGCCAGCACGTTCACATCGGTATAGTCCACGCCGATGTAGTTCAGCACTGCGGCCACGCGCGAGGAGAAGCCGCACTGCGGCATTTCCTTGGTGCCTTTCATGTAGAGCACCACGTCATTGGCTTTGACGGTTTCGTCGATGCGGGTCTTTGCGTCGGTCATCTATTCATTTCCTTTCGGCTGCTGCGCCGTTTGCGTTGGCCGTCATATAGGTAATTTCGCGGGTATTGCCAATCCGCCCCTTGGGGCACACCGGGATCGGAGCAGCGCTATTTCGACTTGCTCTTGGGAACGAAAAAACGTGCGTATTCCTGCGGGTCTTTCGGGACCTTCCATGTGCGAACGGACCCGCCGCCCATGCCCGACTGATAGTCGGAGCGCAAGATGTGGTAGTCCGGGTCCGTTTCGTCCTCCTCCAACGGGCGGCGGCGCTGGGAAACAACCGCAACAACGGCGGTCATGACCACAATGCCGAGCACCAGGATGGAGGCGAACAGAGACACGAAAGTTACTCCGGCGCCTTGGTGGTCAGCGCCAGCGCGTGCAACTCGCCGTCGGGGCCATCCATCTTGCCTTTCAGCGCGGCATAGACGGCGCGCTGCTGCTGCACGCGGTTCTTGCCGCGGAAGCTTTCGTCGACGACCATCGCCGACATGTGCACGCCGTCGGTGCCGCCGACCTGGATTTCGGCGTCCGGGAAGGCGTCGCGCAGCAGTTCTTCGATTTCGTGGGCTTGCATGGGCATCCGGGGGGATCCTTTTGTCTTGTTTGTCAAAAATGTAGGTGTGCACTCCCGGCTGTGCAAGCAGGATTAGGGGCAGCCTTCGGTAAAGGGCGCAATCGTTTCAACGAATTCCGGCAGTTCGGCCAGAGCTTGCTGAACGCTGTCCTCCTCGAAGTCCCAGACTGATGAGGGGTTTTCCGGGCAAAGCGCCTGGGTCAGCGCCGCGCAACGGGCCCTGAGGCCGTCCGGCAGGGGCAAGACGGCGGCCTCCTGCAGCACCAGCAGTGCCTCGTGGATCGGGCGCAGCACCCGCAGGGCGTGGGTCATGTGCGTCAGCAGGTCCGGGTCATCCCGCCAGGTTTCGCCGTCGAACAGCTGCTGTGTTACGCGCTGCCCGGCGCCGGCACAGGAATAGGCGACGCAGCCGCCAAAGCCGCAGGCGGCGAGGCCGCTGTGGATCGTGCAGCGGAAATCGGGGCCAAGGTTGGGGCAGGGTGTGTCCGCCTCTTTGAGCAGGCCGAAGTCTTCGTGCTCTTCAAAGGGATAGGCCAGGCAGCACAGGGCCGCACATCGGCTGCAGTCCTCTTTCAGCTCTGGAAGGGTCAAGGGCCGGTCCCCGCTTCAAAAGAAAGGGCGGGATGACAGCGCCATCCCACCCCTGAGCTTCCGTCTGACGCGGCCCTCTGTAAAGGCCGCGCAAGAAGTCTATCAGGCCACAGCAGCGGCAAAGCTGGAGCGGAAGATCTCCTTCAGCTCGGCCAGCGGCGCTTCGGAGCCGCCGATCTTGACCATGTCGCCACCGAACTTGCCGACGGTGGTGATGGTCACGCCCGCCTGGCCCGCGGCCAGCATCAGCGCCTCGGCCTGGTCGAAGTTGCAGGCGATCAGGTAGCGTGCCTGGTCCTCGCCGAACACCGTCTGGGTGTCGCCCGCGTCGATCTGCACGCCGACACCGGCCTCTTCCGCCATCTCGAACGCCGCCAGCGCCAGGCCGCCGTCGCCAAGGTCGGTGCAGGCCTTGATCAGTTCTCGGTTGGCGCGGATGAACTCGCCGTTGCGCTTCTCGGCTTCCAGATCGACCGCCGGGGCGTCGCCTTCTTCGCGGTTGAAGACTTCGGCCAGCAGCGCCGATTGGCCCAGATGGCCCACGGTTTCACCCACCAGCAGGGCAACATGTCCGTCGCGCGCCTCGCCGATGATCGGCTCTTCGCCCGCAGCGATCAGGCCCACGGCGCCGATGGTCGGGGTCGGCAGGATGCCCTTGCCGTCGGTTTCGTTATAGAGCGACACATTGCCGGAAACGATCGGCATGTCGAGCGCGGCAACCGCCTCGCCGATGCCCTTGATGGCGCCAACGAACTGGCCCATGATCTCCGGCTTTTCGGGGTTGCCGAAGTTCAGGTTGTCGGTGGTGGCCAGCGGCTTGGCGCCTACTGCGGTCAGGTTGCGGTAGGCCTCGGCCACCGCCTGCTTGCCGCCCTCGAACGGGTTGGCCTTGACGTAGCGCGGGGTCACGTCGGAGGTGAAGGCCAGTTTCTTGTCAGTGCCGTGCACGCGGATGATGCCGGAGCCTGCACCCGGGCGGCGCTGGGTGTCGCCCATCACGGTGGTGTCGTACTGCTCGTAAACCCACTGCTTGCCGGCATAATTCGGCGAGGACAGCAGCGCCTTCAGGCCGTCGATCGGGTCGATGGTCGGCACGTCCGCGTCGGTCAGCGGCGCAGGCGCGGGGGTTTCCACCCAAGGGCGGTCGTATTCCGGCGCGGTGGAGGACAGCTTGGACAGCACCAGATCGGCCTTCACTTCGCCGTTGTGCATAATCAGGAAGCGGTCCTCGGCGATGGTTTCGCCGACGATGGCAAAGTCCAGGTCCCACTTTTCGAACACCGCGCGCGCTTCGGCTTCCAGCTCCGGCTTCAGCACCATCAGCATCCGCTCCTGGGATTCCGACAGCATCATCTCGTAGGCGGTCATGTTCTCTTCGCGCTGCGGGACCTTTTCCAGGTCCAGGCGCACGCCCAGCTTGCCCTTGTCGCCCATTTCCACGGCAGAGCAGGTGAGGCCCGCGGCGCCCATGTCCTGGATCGAGATCACCGCGCCGGTCTGCATCAGCTCCAGCGTGGCTTCCATCAGGCGCTTTTCGGTGAAGGGGTCGCCGACCTGAACGGTGGGGCGTTTTTCCTCGATGGTGTCGTCGAATTCGGCAGACGCCATGGTGGCGCCGCCGACGCCGTCACGGCCGGTCTTGGCGCCGAGGTACACAACCGGCATGCCAACGCCCGAAGCGGCGGAGTAGAAGATCGAGTCGGTGCGCGCGAGGCCCGCGGCAAATGCGTTCACCAGGCAGTTGCCGTTATAGGCGGGGTGGAAGCGGACTTCGCCGCCCGCGCAAGGCACGCCAAAGCAGTTGCCGTAGCCGCCGATGCCTTCAACCACGCCGTTGACCAGCTGGCGGGTCTTGTGGTGGGACGGCTCGCCGAAGGACAGCGAGTTCATCGAGGCGATGGGCCGCGCGCCCATGGTGAAGACGTCGCGCAGAATGCCGCCAACCCCGGTTGCGGCGCCCTGGTAGGGCTCGATGTAGGAGGGGTGGTTGTGGCTTTCCATCTTGAAAACAACGGCATCACCGTCGCCGATATCGACGATGCCCGCGTTTTCGCCGGGGCCGCAAATCACCTGAGGGCCGTCGGTCGGCAGGGTGCGCAGCCATTTCTTGGAAGACTTGTAGGAGCAATGCTCGTTCCACATTGCCGAGAAAATTCCCAGCTCGGTGAAGGTCGGCTCCCGCCCGATGATTTCGAGGATCAGATCGTATTCCTCGGGCTTCAGCCCGTGGTTTGCAATCAGTTCAGGCGTGATGGCGGGTTCCTGCATCCGTAAACGTCCCCAATGGCTGCGATTGCGCGCCTTTTAGAGCAAGCTTTGCCATTGGGAAAGAGGGGTTGAGCAAACGGGTGGCGGCAACGTGGCCGCAGGGCGGAATTCCTGCCCGCCAGCACCTGCTGCCGCCGGACCCGTTGTCCGGCGGCCACGGGTTTGCCGTCAGCGGCTGTCATTTTTTACCGGCTTCGGCGGCCGCCTGCTGCTGCGCAGTGCTCCCGGCAGCGGCGGCCACAGCGGCCTTTTCGGTGTCGTTCAGCTGGTCGGCATCCTCCAACCCCGGGATCGCTACCCGGACCTCGCGGCGGGCAAAGTCGATGCCATTTTCCGCAAAGGCTGCCTTCACCCGGTTGTAGATCTCCTTTCGGATGGTGAACTGGGTTCCAGGCTTGGCCATGAACTTGCCGCGAATGATCATGCCGACATCGTCGAAGTCGAAGACGCCCTGGCTTTTGAAAGGCTGCAGGAAATCGTCCTTGTACAGCTCATCCGCTATCATTTCGGCACCGATCTTCTTGAAGATCTTCTTCACCTTGTTTGGGTCGGTGTCAAAAGGCACCGTGAAGCGCAGCTTCATGATCACCCAGTCGCGGCTATAGTTGGTCAGCTTGGGGATCTCGCCGTAGGGGATGGTGTTGACCGGCCCGCGGTGGTGACGCAACTGCATCGAGCGGATCGAGATCTTCTCGACCGTGCCCCGGGTGCCCTCGACCTCGACATATTCGCCGACCCGGAAAGCATCGTCCACCAGGAAGAAGATGCCGGAGACCACGTCCGACACCAGCTTCTGCGCGCCAAAGCCGATCGCCAGGCCAACGATGCCCGCACCGGCCAGGAGCGGCGTGATGTCGATCCCCAGCGCCCCGACCGCCAGCAGCCCGAAGATCACCACAATGGCGATTTGTGCGGTGACCAGCAGCAGCGGCAGCACCGTTGCCAGCCGTGAACCGCCCGCGCCGCCGCCTTCGCCGCCGGCCTCGGCCTCTTCGCCGGAGGTCTGCTCTTTGGCGAGCCGCCGGTTGATCCAAAGCGATACGCCCTCATAGGCCACATAACCCGCCGCAATGGTCATCAGGCAGCCGATGATATAGCCGGCAAACCCTTCCGTGCCGGAGGCGATTTCCATTAGGTCGACATCCCAGGCATTGGAGATGATCATCAGTACGATGCCAGCCACCAGCACGCGGCCAATCCGGATATAGCTGCGCTTGGTCGATTTATAGGCTTCGGCCGCCAGCCGGCCCTCGCCGGACATCGGCGGCACCAGGTGCTTGACCAGCCCGCGGATCGCCGTGTCCAGCGCCGGCGCGGCCAGCAGCCAGAACATGGTGATGTAATGGGCGCCGTGGATCAGCTGCGCCACCTTGCCAAGGCCGACAAGCGTGCCAACCGAAACCCAGGTCAGCGCCGCCACCCCCATCGCGAAATAGGGATAGTAATGGGCCGCCACCTCGTCATAGCGGGTGCGGTCCGGATCGGTGCCGCGCATCATGTCCGTGAGGCCCTCGCGCGCGGTCCAGGCGATCCAGATGATGTAGACATAGACCAGGCTGTCCAGCCAATAGGCCAGGCGGATCGATTCCGGCGGCACGCCGTTGGCGGTGTTGAAGTTGACCGAGAAAATGGTCAGCCCGGCCAGGAAGATCAGGCCGATGGTGTGCAAGTGCAGGAAATCTGCCCAGCGGTCGCTGGCATTGACCAGCCGCCGGTCCGGCCGCTCCGGCGCCATGATGAAGCGGGACGCGGCTGCACCCACGCGCGGCAGCCAGATCAGATAGGTGACCATCGGTGCCGCAAACTGCAGCATCTGCGCGTCCAGCAGCGTCCGGCCTACCGCACGGATCACGGCGTAAAACACGACCAGGCCAATCATCTCGCGCAGGAAGCGCCTGCCCAGAAAGCTCAGCGCGCCCGCCAGCGTGTCCGCCGAAACGCTGACAGTCTCAAGATTGCGCCAGCGGGCAATCAGCTTGCGCACGGCAAATTCCGCGGCCAGGCCGATGGCCAGCGTCAGGGCAATCAGTCCGAACATTTGCAGCACACCGCCCAGGCCGCCGTGTTTCTGGACAAAGTTGCCGATCGCGCGGTACTGGCCCTCCGGCAGCACCGGCAGTTTGCGCACCGCATCCGTGACCGGCAGCGTGAAGGCCGTCCACAGCTGAATTGCCCGGCCTGTCAAAGTCGCAGGGGGTGCCTCAGCATCCTGCCTGGCCGCCACCGCATCCAGCCGCTCGAGCAGCAGCGCCCGGACCTGATCGTCGGACATCCGGGCAACCATTTCATGAACCGCTTCCTGGGTCAGCGGATCAGGGAGGGCAGGGGTGTCCATGGTCTGGGCCTGCGCGGGTGGATTCCACATCCCCTCCAGGACAAGGATCGTCAAAACAACGCTGAAAAGGCGGGCAAAGTGCCGGAGAATAGATTTCATTTTAACCTCGCGTGCCAGGAAAGCTGGCCGTACACGGAATACACTTGGAACAATTGAACCGGTGAGTTGTATTCGGGTCAAAGAAAATCGTGCCGGCGGCAAAGAACGCCAAATTCCCCGGATTGCCCTCGAGGGCAGGCGTTTGGCCAAAAAAAAGGCCGAGCACTAAGCTCGGCCGAAGTCCAACAGGGAGGTATGAAGGGGGGCGTTGCCGCCGCCTTCATGAGGATCATTTAGGGCTCCGGGCCTGCCCCTTCAAGGGGATTAACAACAAATGAGCGTCAATGCTGCTATGCGGTTTTTGCATGGCTGGGGCGGCGTCCTTTCACCAGGCACTCCGGAAACCGCTCAGCTTGCTGCAATGCAGCAAGTCCAGCCAGCTCCAGCCGCGGGCGGGATCAAAGCTTTCCAAGCGCTTTCATATGCTTGCGGTGTTCCATGATTTCCGACTGCACAAAGTCGCGGAAAGCGCCGACCCGCTGAGAATGGCGCAGTTCTTCCGGGTAGGCGAGATAGACCGGAACCTCGTTCTGGTCCTCTTCCGGCAGCACCTCAACCAGTTGCGGGAATTCTTCTGTCACATAGTCCGGCAGAATGCCGATACCCAGATTATGCAGCACACCCTGCAGAACGCCGAAGTAGTTGTTGACGGTCAGCAGTGAGGCCGGGTCGAGCGCCATCAGCTTTTTACCCAGCACGGCGGCAGAGCCCACTTGGGCCGAACGCTGGTTTTGGCAGATCAGCCGGTGCTGTGAAATGTCGGCGGATGTTTCCAGATTGCCGTGCTTCTCCAGGTAGGCCGGCGTGGCATAAAGCCCCATCCGCACGGTCATCAGCCGCTTTCGCACCAGATCGGCCTGGCTGGGCTCCTTCATGCGGATGGCCACATCGGCCTCGCGCATCGGCAGGTCCAGCACCCGTTCCTCCAGCATCAGGTCGATCTTGAGGTTGGGGTACTGTTCATAAAGCTTGGTCAGGCGCGGCGCCAGCCACAGGGTGCCGAAGCCCACGGTGGTGGTCACCCTCAGCTCACCGAACACTTCTTCTTCGCTGTCGCGGATGCGGGCAGAGGCCGCCTCCAGCCGCGCAGTCATGGATTGGGTGGCGTCAAACAGCAGCTCACCCTGTTCGGTGAGAATCAGGCCCCGCGCGTGACGGTGAAAAAGAGTGGCGTTCAGGCTCTCTTCCAGCGCCCGGATCTGGCGGCTGACCGCCGATTGCGACAGGTTCAGCTTGTCGCCGGCATGGGTCAGGCTGCCCGCGTCCGCCACCGCGTGAAATATTCTGAGCTTGTCCCAATCCATATCCGTTACTTTCTGTGCGTTTGGGGCCGACCATATGAAATCTTAGTTATGTATCAGTTTTCGTGACGCAAGCGAGCGAAAACGAAAAAAAAAGCGGCTATTCAGGTCAGCAATTATGACCTATTCTGCGCGCCAGAATGTGCAAGCTAGTCCCGGTTGAGGAGGCCACGATGAGCACGCAGAAGATCTCACTCAATGATAAATACGATCTGACCAAATCGCCTGTTCTGCTGAACGGCACCCAGGCGCTGGTGCGGCTGATGCTGATGCAGAAGCAGCGCGACACGGCGGCAGGCCTGAACACGGCCGGCCTGGTCACCGGCTACCGCGGCTCGCCGCTGGGCGCAGTGGACCTGCAGATGAGCCGCGCCGAAAAGCACCTGAAGGCGGCAGATGTCACCTTTCAGTACGGTCTGAACGAAGACCTCGCGGTTACCGCCCTTTGGGGGTCCCAGCAGGCCGAGGTGCGCGGCGAAGGCAAGTATGACGGCGTCTTTGGCCTGTGGTACGGCAAGGGGCCGGGCGTCGACCGCTCCGGCGACGCGCTGCGCCATGCCAACATGGCCGGTTCCTCGAAACATGGCGGCGTGCTGCTGGCGATGGGCGATGACCACACCGGCGAAAGCTCCACCGTGCTGCACCAGTCGGAATGGTCTCTTCTGGATTGCTACCTGCCGATTGTCAGCCCGGCCGGCGTGCAGGAGATCCTGGATTACGGCATCTACGGTTATGCGCTCAGCCGGTTCTCCGGTCTTTGGGTCGGCCTCAAGACCATGAAGGACACCATCGAGGTCACCTCGGTTGTCGACGCCCGTCCGGAACGGATGCAGCTGGTGACCCCGGAGTTCGACATGCCGGCAGACGGGCTGAACATCCGTCTGGATGACGACCGCTTCCGTCAGGAAAACCGCATCATCGACTACAAGCGCTTTGCGGCTGAGGCGTTCAGCCATGCCAACAAGATGGACAAGCGCATGTGGGGAAAGCCCGGCGCCAAAATCGGTTTTGTCGCCGCGGGCAAGAACTGGCTCGACCTGGTGCACGCGCTGAAGCTGTTGAACATCGACGAGAACATGGCCGAGCGGCTGGGCATCACCACCTACAAGGTGGGCCAGACCTGGCCGATGGACATGAAGGGCTTCCACGACTGGGCTGAAGACCTCGACCTGATCGTCGTGGTCGAGGAAAAACGCAAGCTGATCGAGATCCAGATCAAGGAAGCGCTGTTCGACGACCGCCAGGGCCGCCGCGTCTATGGCTGGTACAAGGGCGGCGCCGGCAGCATGCACCGGGATGAGCTGTTCCCGACCCGCTATGCGCTAGACCCGATCATGATCGCCGAAAAGCTGGGCAATATCCTGGTAGAGGAGGGCCGCGACACCGAGGCGATCAAGGCCGGGCTGGCAAGCCTTGCCGAGGCCCGCCGCGCCGACAATGCCGAGGAAATCGCAACCCGTCTGCCCTATTTCTGCTCCGGCTGCCCGCACAACAGCTCGACCAAGCTGCCGGACGGCTCCCGCGCCTATGCGGGCATCGGCTGCCACTTCATGGTGCAGTGGATGGACCGCGAGACCACGGGTTTCACCCATATGGGCGGCGAGGGCGTCAACTGGGTGGGCGAAGCGCCGTTCTCCAAGCGCAAGCATGTGTTCCAGAACCTCGGCGACGGCACCTACAACCACTCCGGCGTGCAGGCGATCCGCGCAGCACTCGCCGAGGGCACCAACATCACCTACAAGATCCTCTTCAATGATGCTGTGGCGATGACCGGCGGCCAGCAGGCCGAGGGCGGGCTGACCGCCCAGCAGATCGCGCATGAGCTGAAGGCGATGGGCGTCAAGACCATGGCCGTGGTTTATGACGAGAAGGAGGACGTGGACGCCTCCCTGTTCCCGGCGGGAATGCGGATGCACGAACGCGCAGAGATGATGAATATCCAGCGTGAGTTCGAGCAGGTCGAGGGCGTCTCTGCCATCATCTACATCCAGACCTGCGCCGCCGAGAAACGCCGCCGCCGCAAGCGGGGCACGTTCCCGGATCCGGATCAGCGGGTGTTCATCAACTCCGACGTCTGCGAAGGCTGCGGCGATTGCGGGGTGCAATCCAACTGCGTTTCCATCGTGCCCAAGGACACCGAACTCGGCCGCAAGCGCGCCATCGACCAGTCGTCCTGCAACAAGGACTTCTCCTGCCTGAACGGTTTCTGCCCCTCCTTCGTGACCGTGGAAGGCGCCAAGATCCGCAAGGAAGCAACCGCCGATATCGACCTGCCGCATCTGCCCAAGCCTGAGCTGCCGGCGATCGACGGCACCCATAACGTGGTGATCACCGGCGTTGGCGGCACCGGCGTGGTAACCATCGGCGCGGTGCTGGCGCAGGCGGCGCAGATCGACGGGCTGGGCGCCGGGCTGATGGAAATGGCCGGTCTCGCCCAGAAGGGCGGCGCGGTGCATATCCATTGCCGGATCGCCAACAAGCCGGAGGATATCTCTGCCATCCGCGTCGCCACCGGCGAAGCGCATGCGCTGATCGGCGGCGACCTCGTGGTCAGCGCCGGGGCCAAGACCCTGGGCCTGACCACCTCCGGCCAGACCGGCGCGGTTGTGAACAGCCACGAGATCATCACCGGCGAATTCACCCGCAACACCGAGTTTGCCATCCCCACCGACCGTCTGGAGGTGGCCCTGCAGGCGCGCCTGCGCGACCGGCTGGACCTGTTTGATGCTTCCGAGCTGGCGCGCGCGACCATGGGCGACTCGATCTTCTCGAACATGATGGTGTTCGGCGGTGCCTGGCAGAAGGGCCTGATTCCGGTCAGCCATGAGGCGATCGAACAGGCGATCGAGATGAACGGCGCCGCGGTAGAGCGCAACAAGCGCGCCTTCGACATCGGCCGCTGGGCGGTGCTGCACCCGGAAGAGGCTGCAAGGCTGATCCAGCCCAAGGTGGTGGAGAAGCCCAAGTCGCTGGACGAGAAAATCGCCTTCCGCGCCGATCATCTGGTGGCCTATCAGGGCAAGGGGCTGGCCAAGCGCTATAGCAAGCTGCTGGACGGCATCAACGACCCCGCACTGAAGGAGGCGGTGGCCAAAGGGTACCACAAGCTGCTGACCTACAAGGACGAGTACGAAGTCGCCCGCCTGCTGCTGGACAGCCGGGCCAAGGCAGAAGCGGAGTTCGAGGGCGACCTCAAGCTCTCCTACCACCTGGCACCGCCGATGCTGGGCGGCACCGACCCGAACGGCCGCCCGAAAAAGCGCAAGTTCGGCGCAGGGATGGAGCGCTGGTTCCGCCTGCTGGCCAAACTGAAACCCCTGCGCGGCACCCCGCTCGACGTCTTCGGCTACACCGAAGAGCGCAAGATGGAGCGGGCGCTGATCAAGCAGTATGAGGCCGACATGCAGGAATGGCTGCCGAAAGCCGGTGCGGAGCTCATGGAGCCGCTGGTGGCGCTGGCGGAATTGCCGCTGCAGATCCGCGGCTTCGGCCCGGTGAAACTGGCCAATGAGCAAAAGGCTGCCAAGCGCCGCGAGGAACTGCTGGCGGCCCTGCGCCAGGGCGGCACGGCGGTAAAGCAGGCGGCCGAGTAACGCTGAAAGACACGGGGGCAGGGCGGGGCACTCCCGCCCGCTCCGGACCATCCGCGGGATGGTCCCTCCCGGTTGGGCCTGGCGCCGCGCTGACGCGCGGCG
Source organism: Leisingera coralii (assembly GCF_049056525.1). Classification (NCBI taxonomy): domain Bacteria; kingdom Pseudomonadati; phylum Pseudomonadota; class Alphaproteobacteria; order Rhodobacterales; family Roseobacteraceae; genus Leisingera; species Leisingera coralii. The sequence goes on from NZ_JBHUPT010000040.1 coordinate 15,062, forward strand.
CTGCTGCGCTCAGCCCAAGTCCAGGCGCGCAGCGGCTTCTTTCTGGTTATAAATACCCCGGGGTCTGGGGCAGAGCCCCAGCCGGCGTTGCTGCAAACCGTCACAGCGCTGTTACGCGGCCTGTGCATTATGCGCTCCCGGCCTTATCTGACCGGTGACGACTGACGGAGAGCCAAACACGATGCACGCGCGCCGCCATATTGCCCGCGATATTTCCTACGCCCACTCCGCGGCCACCCGCCCGGGCCGGGCGATGATCCGGCTGCTGGAGAACTCGACCGGCCGGCTGGCATTGATCCGCCGGGCCGCGGGCTATGAACAGGAGGTTGCGGCAGGCCGCAGCTTCTGGTCCGTGATGGCGAAGCGATACGGGCTGTCGCTGGATGTGGCCGGAGGATCGCTGGCGAACATTCCGCAGGACAAGCCGGTGATCCTGATCGCCAACCACCCCTATGGTATTCTCGACGGACTAATGATGGGGCATATCCTGTCGCAGACGCGGGGCGATTTCCGCATCCTGGCGCATCAGGTGTTCCGCAAGGCTGAGGATCTGAGCAAGGTGATCCTGCCGGTGTCCTTTGACGACACCAAGGAAGCGCTGAAAACAAACCTGAACACCCGCAAGGCCGCGCTGGATTACCTGGGCCAGGGCGGCGCCATCGGCATCTTCCCGGGCGGCACCGTGTCCACCGCGGCCCGGCCCTTTGACCACCCGATGGACCCGGGCTGGCGCGGCTTTGCCGCGCGGATGATCGGCAAGTCGGACGCGGTGGTTGTTCCGGTGTTCTTCGACGGCCACACTTCGCGCCTGTTCCAGATTGCCAGCCATCTGCATGTGACCCTGCGGATGGGGCTGCTGATCAAGGAGTTCCGCAAACGCGTCGATACCCCGGTCAGGGTGGTGATTGGAGAGCCGATTGGCCGCGACGTATTGGACCCGCTCGCCAAAGACACAAAAGCAATGATGGATTTCCTGCGCAAAGCCACGTATGACCTGTCTCCGGTACCGCTCAAATCCTATGCGCATGGGTTTGAGTTCGAGGAGAAACACCGCGCGTGAGAAAACGGAATGGCTGTAGGCATCTTTGATTCAGGCCTGGGCGGGCTGACCGTCCTGAACGCTGCGCAGCAGCGGCTGCCGGATGTGAACTTCCTGTATTATGGCGACAACGCCCGCGCCCCCTATGGGGTGCGCGACGCCGAGGATGTCTATCAGCTGACCAAGGCGGCGGTGCAGGACATGTGGGACAAGGGCTGCGACCTGGTGATCCTGGCCTGCAACACCGCCTCTGCCGCCGCGCTGCGCCGGATGCAGGAGGGCGGCCTGCCCAAGGGCAAGCGGGTGCTGGGAGTCTTCGTGCCCTTGATCGAAGCGCTGACCGAGCGCCAGTGGGGCGACAACTCGCCGCCGCGGGAAGTGGCGGTGCAGCATGTGGCGCTGTTTGCCACCCCGGCCACCGTTGCCAGCCGCGCCTTCCAGCGGGAACTGGCCTTCCGCGCCATCGGTGTGGATGTCGAGGCGCAGGCCTGCGGCGGCGTCGTCGATGCGATCGAGGACGGCGACATGATCCTGGCCGAGGCGCTGGTGCGCTCCCACGTTGATGCGCTGAAGCGCAAGATGCCGCACCCGGAGGCCGCGATCCTCGGCTGCACCCATTACCCGCTGATGGAGCAGACTTTCCAGGAGGCCCTGGGGCCGGAGGTTAAAGTGTTCAGCCAGGGCAGCCTGGTGGCCGACAGCCTGGCGGATTACCTGCAGCGCCATCCCGACATGTACGGCAACGGCGGCGGCGGGTTCTTCACCACTGGCAATCCCGGCCGCGTCAGCGACCGCGCAACACAGTTCCTCCGACGGGAAATCACTTTTCAGGCGGCCTGAACGCTGAACACTCTGGAGATTGCTCCAGGTCAAAGTGCAGGGCTGCGTTTCCCCTTATCTCCTTCCGCAGATGGCTGCGGAACCGGCATATCACATTGAAAGACGAGGTCTCAGATGACCCATAAAGTAGCTATCCTTGGCGCATCCGGTTACACCGGCGCCGAACTGGTGCGGCTGATCGCCCAGCACCCGAACATTGAAATCGCGGCGCTGTCCGCCGACCGCAAGGCCGGCATGACCATGGCCGAAGTGTTCCCGCATCTGCGCCATATGGAGCTGCCGGTGCTGTGCAAGATTGATGAGATCGACTTTGCGAACATCGACCTGTGCTTCTGCGCGCTGCCGCACAAGACCAGCCAGGAAGTGATCGCAGCCCTGCCCAAGGACCTGAAGATCGTCGACTTGTCGGCGGACTTCCGTCTGCGCGACCCGGCGGAATACGAGAAATGGTACGGCAACAAGCACGCCGCGCTGGAGCAGCAGGAAGAGGCGGTTTATGGCCTCACCGAGTTCTACCGGGAAGAAATCAAGGCCGCGCGCCTCGTGGCTGGCACCGGCTGCAACGCTGCCACCGGCCAGTTTGCCCTGCGGCCTCTGATCGAGGCAGGCGTTATCGATCTGGACGAGATCATCCTGGACCTGAAATGCGCGGTCTCCGGCGCCGGCCGGTCTCTCAAGGAAAACCTGCTGCATGCCGAACTGAGCGAGGGTTACAACGCTTACGCTATCGGCGGCACCCACCGGCACCTGGGCGAGTTCGACCAGGAGTTCAGCAAGATCGCAGGCCGGCCCGTGAAAGTGCAGTTCACCCCGCATCTGCTGCCGGTGAACCGCGGCATCCTGGCGACCGTCTATGTGAAGGGCGACGCGCAGGCGATTCATGACACCTTTGCCAAGGCCTATGCCGGTGAGCCCTTCATCGAACTTCTGCCCTTTGGCGAGGCGCCGAGCACCCACCATGTGCGCGGCTCCAACTTCTGCCATATCGGCGTCGCCCAGGACCGGATCGACGGCCGCGCGATTGTCTTTGCGGCACTGGATAACCTGACAAAAGGAAGCAGCGGCCAGGCCTTGCAGAACGCAAACCTGATGTTAGGTGAGGAAGAAACCGAAGGCCTGATGATGGCGCCGCTGTTCCCCTAAGCGGGTCGGCGCTGGCTTGGGCTTGAATTGAGGACCCCATGAAGAACCTGAAGAAACAGCGCCGTATCCAGGTCATCGCGGTTGCCGCGGTGGCCCTGGTCGTAGCCACTGCCCTCATCGGCTTTGCCATGCGGGATGGGATCAACTATTTCCGCTCGCCCAGCCAGGTGATGGAAGAGCCGCCGAAGCCTTCGGAGGTGTTCCGCATCGGCGGGCTGGTGGCGGAAGGGTCCTTGCAGCGCGGCCAGGGTGAAACCGTGCGCTTTGCGGTGACGGATGGCGGAGCGACTGTGGACGTGGCCTATACCGGCGTTCTGCCCGACCTGTTCGAGGAGAACCAGGGCATGGTCGGCACTGGTCGTTACGTGAACGGTGTGTTCGAAGCCACTGAAATCCTTGCGAAACACGATGAGACTTACATGCCCAAGGAAGTCATGGACGCCTTGAAGGAACAGGGGGTGTATCAGGAACCCGGATCCTGATCCTTCTCTTGGACTAATGTGAGATGGCCCCGCAGGACTGGTGTCCTGCGGGGCTTTTTGCTCCAGGACCCACCTGCACACAGATCTGACGCTCATGTGTTGCGGCTGCGGCGCACGGTGGCCTTAGCGGATGTTAGCGCCTTTCCGTCAGCATGGCCGGGTTGGCAGTGGTGAGGTGCTATGCAGACTGTGAAGGAAATCGCGGAACAAATCGTGGCGCGCGAAGGCGGCTTTGTGAATGATCCGGATGATCCCGGCGGGGCCACGAAATACGGTGTGACGATAGGCACGCTGCAGCGGCTGGGTCTGGATCTGACCGGCGATGGCACTGTTGGGGTGGAAGATGTGCGGGCGCTGAGCCGGGCGCAAGCGGTGGAGATCTTCATCCGCTACTATTTCGAGGCGCCGCGGATTGCCAGCCTGCCGCAGTGCCTGCAGGCAACGGTCTTCGACATGTATGTGAACGCAGGCAGCAACGCGGTGCGCATCCTGCAGCGGCTGCTGCGGGAGATGGGCTATGGCGTGGCGGTTGATGGAGCCATCGGTCCGCAAACGGCAGATGCCGCAGCGCAGGCAGCGGAGATCGGCGCGGCAGCCTTGTGCGATGCCTATGGGGTGGCGCGCCGCAACTATTACTTCCGCCTGGCGGACCGCCGCCCGGCCAGCCGCAAATACGCCCGTACTCGTACCGGCGGCAAGGGCGGCTGGATCAAGCGGGCGGAGGAATTTATCTCGCCCGGCTACCGCCTGAGCCGCCAGGAGTTTCAGCGGAGGACAGCGGCATGGGGCTGATCACAGATGTTTTCAGCCTGATTTTTGGAAGCCAGCGCAATGCCTTGCGGGAATCCGTTGAAGTGTTCCGCGAAAACGCGGAGGCGGGCGCGGCGCGCGCGCACGAGATGCAGAGCGCTGCGCTGAGCCAGTTGGCCGCGGAATTCCAGTATGGCGGTAAAAGCCGCTTTGACCGTTTCATGGACGGGGTGAACCGGCTGCCCCGGCCGATGCTGGCGCTGGGAACCTTGGCGCTGCTAGGTGCCGCGCTGGCAGATCCAGTCTGGTTTGCCGCCCGGATGCAGGGGCTGGCGCTGGTGCCGGAGCCGCTGTGGTGGCTTTTGGGCGTCATCGTCTCCTTCTATTTCGGCGCGCGCCACCAGGTTAAGACGCAGGAATTTCAGCAGGGATTGGCCGCCAGTATGGCCCAGGTACCGCAAGTGGCGGAAAACATCGCCGCGCTGGAGCGGCTGCGGGCAGACTCACCCAGGGCCGCCGCTGCGGGAACCGGTGCGGCCGACCGGCTGGACGCCACGGAGGCAGAGGCCAATCCGGCGCTGGAGGCGTGGAAAGCGCTGCGCGGCTGATCACATTTTGCCTGCTGCGGCGGCTTGGCGCGGGGATTGCCATTGGCGCCCCGCGCGGACAGGCGTATATGGGGGCCATGATTACAGAGCTCGGCCACTTTGCCCTTATCCTCGCCTTCATGATCGCTATCGTGCAGGCCGTTATCCCCTTGATCGGCGCCCATAAACGCTGGCCTGGCTGGATGGCCGTGGCAGAGCCTGCGGCGCAGGCGCAGTTCCTGTTCACCGCCTTCTCCTTCGGGGCGCTGATGTGGGCCTTCATCACCTCCGACTTCTCGCTGAAGCTGGTGACGCTGAACAGCCATTCGGCCAAGCCGATGCTGTACAAGATCTCCGGCACCTGGGGGAACCACGAGGGCTCGATGCTCTTGTGGGTGCTGATCGTCAGCCTGTTCGGCGCGCTGGCCTCGGTCTTTGGCGGCGGGCTGCCGCCGACCCTGAAGGCCCGTGTGCTGTCCGTGCAGGCGGCGATCGGGGTAGCCTTCTTTGCCTTCATCCTGTTCACTTCCAACCCGTTCCTGCGCCTGACGGTGCCGCCCTTTGACGGCCAGGACCTGAACCCGCTCCTGCAGGACCCGGGTCTCGCGTTCCATCCGCCGTTCCTATACCTCGGCTATGTCGGCCTCAGCATGGCGTTTTCCTTTGCCGTTGCGGCCCTGATCGAGGGCCGGGTGGATGCCGCATGGGGGCGCTGGGTGCGGCCCTGGACGCTGGCGGCCTGGATCTTCCTGACCATCGGCATCGCGCTGGGGTCGTGGTGGGCCTATTACGAGCTTGGCTGGGGCGGCTTCTGGTTCTGGGACCCGGTGGAGAACGCCTCCTTCATGCCCTGGCTGCTGGCTGCTGCGCTGTTGCACTCCGCCATCGTGGTGGAAAAGCGCGAGGCGCTGAAAAGCTGGACCATCCTGCTGGCGATCCTGGCCTTTGGCTTCTCGCTGATCGGCACCTTCATCGTGCGTTCGGGCGTGATCACCAGCGTGCATGCCTTTGCCAATGACCCGGAGCGGGGCGTGTTCATCCTGTTCATCCTGGCCTTCTTCACCGGTGGCGCGCTGACCCTGTTTGCGGCGCGCGCGCAGGCGATGGAGGCCAAGGGCGTCTTTGGCATGATCAGCCGCGAAAGCGCGCTGGTGGCCAACAATATCTTGCTGGCGGTCAGCTGCTTTGTGGTGTTCTTCGGCACCATCTGGCCGATCGTGGCCGAGATGCTGCTGGACCGGAAACTGAGCGTCGGGCCGCCGTTCTTCAATTCAGCCTTCACCCCCTTCATGGTGGTGCTGGGGCTGCTGCTGCCCGTCGGTGCCATGCTGCCATGGAAACGCGGGAGGATCGGGCGCACCGCCTGGCAGCTGCGCTATGTGTTTGTGCTGGCGGTGTCGCTTGGCGTGCTGGCCTGGTCGATGCAGACAGGCCGTTCGGCACTGGGACCTGTCGGACTGTTCCTGGGCTCTTGGGTGGTGTTCGGCGCGCTGGCGGACCTGTGGATGCGCAGCGGCAAGTCCGGCCGCCTGCAGCGGATGCTGCGGTTGCCGAGGGCCGACTGGGGTAAGGCCGTGGCCCATGCGGGCCTGGGTGTCACCATCTTTGCCATCGCAGGCCTGACCGCCTGGGAGCAGGAGGATATCCGCGTTGCCCGGATTGGCGAACCGTTCCAGGTTGGTGCCTTTACCCTGGTGCTGCAGGACGTGAACCGCGAGCAGGGACCAAACTACTTCACCACCAAGGGCCGGGTTGAGGTCACCCGCAACGGCCGACCAGAGGCGGTGATGTTCCCGGAAAAACGCGATTACCCGGTGGCCAAGATGCCGACCACCGAGGCGGCGATTGACTACCGGGTGACCAGGGATCTTTATGTGGTGCTGGGCGATCAGCAAGCCGACGGCAGCTGGACCATGCGCACCTATATCAAGCCCTTCGCCAACTGGATCTGGGCCGGCTCCATCCTGATGGCGCTCGGCGGGTTCTTGAGCCTCAGCGACAGGCGCTTCCGCGTGGCTGCGGGCGCGCGCAAGACACCGGCTACCGGAGTGCCAGCAGGATGAAACGAATGCGTCTTCTGATCGTAGCCTTGGCGGGGCTGATGGCTGTGGCCGTTTTCACTCCGGCGCCCGCCTTGGCGGTGGAGCCGGATGAAATCCTGGAGGACCCGGCCCTGGAAGCGCGCGCGCGGGAGCTGTCCAAGGATCTGCGCTGCCTGGTCTGCCGCAACGAAAGCATCGATGAATCCAACGCCGAGCTGGCCCGCGACCTGCGGGTGCTGCTGCGAGAGAGACTTGTGGCCGGAGACAGCGACCGGGAGGCGATGGACTTTATCGTCGCCCGTTATGGCGAATACGTTCTGCTGCGCCCCACCACCAGCGGTGCCAATTGGCTTCTGTGGGCAGCAGGGCCGCTGATGCTGCTGGCGGCGCTGGTGATTGCGGTTTTCTACGTTCGCGGCCGCGCCCGGGCGCCGAAAGCGGCGGAGAAGAGCCTGAGCGCGGAAGAGCAGGAGCGGCTGCGGAAAATCCTGGAGGATTGACGCCGGGTCTGCCTTTCCGGCGGCAAAGCTTTGCGTCACCATAGCGTCAAATGAGCCCTCTGGCACTAGGCCGGGCGGGACGCAAGCTGCATGAGGCAACCCTATGGAATACAAGGAAATCCTGTTCACGCTGGAGGACGGGCTCGCCGTCATCACGCTGAACCGTGCAAACCGGAAAAACGCGCTGAACAGCCGGATGCGCTCAGAAATCACCCATGCGGTGCGTATGGCCGCGGCAGAGGCGCGGGCGGTGGTGCTGACAGGCGCGGGTGATGCGTTCTGTTCCGGCCAGGACCTGAGTGATGCCTCCAGCACGGGGGACTTGGATCTGGAGCGCACGCTGCGCGACGAATACCTGCCGATGGTCGAGGCGATTTATGCCTGCCCGGTTCCGGTCGTTGCGGCGGTCAACGGAGCAGCCGCCGGCGCCGGTGCCAGCCTGGCCCTGGCAGCGGATGTGGTGATCGCAAGCGAGAGCGCGTTTTTCATGCAGGCCTTCAGCAAGATCGGCCTGATGCCCGATGCCGGCGGCACCTGGTTCCTGCCGCGCCAGATCGGACTGGCCAAGGCGATGGGCGCGGCGCTGTTTGCCGACCGCATCAGCGCCCAGCAGGCCAGCGATTGGGGCATGATCTGGGAAGCGGTGCCGGACGCGGAGTTCGACGCGCACTGGCGCGCGCGTGCGGCCAATCTGGCGCAGGGACCCAGCAAGGCCTTTGCCGCCACGAAATCCGCCCTGCGCGAAAGCTATGGCCGCGGCCTGATGGAGCAGCTGTCGGAAGAAGCACATATGCAAGGCCAATGCGGCAAAACCCGGGATTTCCTGGAAGGGGTCACCGCCTTCATGGAAAAACGCCCCGCGAAATTCGAGGGGCGCTGAAAACCCTAGCTCCGCAGGCAAACTGCGGAGCCGACAAAATCAGGTCAGCGCATAGGACCTTGCTAGGCGAACATGCGTGTTAAGGTCGAAGCGGCCGCCGGTATCATTAACATGCATAACTGCAACGCCGTCGGCGTACAAAACAGAGTCCTGCCCGCCGACCTCGTTATCTAGAGTTTCTACGGTTAGCTGAGGGGGCTCAGCTTCTACGTAGTAATAGAAAAGCGCGTCTTCATCCAAGTTGAAGTCGGTAATTACCGCAGCAGAGCTGCCGTCAGCCCAATACCCTGTGACAAAGTCGTTGCTCCCGCCGCCGCCGATGAGAACATCGCCGTCGCCTGCGATCAGAGTGTCCCAACCTTCCCCGCCGACGAGTGTATCGCTGGTATTATCATCGGATACATTGCTGTATTCCGGCGTAAAGCGAACGTCCAAACCACCCTGGAAATCATCCAGCGCATCTGCAGCCTCACTTTGCGGGACTTCATACATAACACCGCCTGACAGGAGATCGTCGCCGGCGCCCCCCAGAATGCTGTCTGCGCCTTCGCCGCCATATAGTCCGTCAGCACCGAAACCGCCGGTCAACGTATCTTCGCCCTGGTCTCCCTGTAGCCAGTCAGCGCCGAGACTTCCTGAGATTGAGTCGTCCCCACTGCCTCCAAGCACAACATCGCTGTCGACTCCACCGCGCAGCCAATCATCACCTGCAGCGCCTTCGATCGCGTCGTCGCCTGGGTCACCAAAGACGGTGTCATCGAGCTCCGTGCCTGTCAGAACGTCTTGTTCTTCCGTTCCAGTGACCGTTTCTCCTGTAGTGTCGGCGGCGTCGTTATCTTCGTCCATAGCAACAGCAACACCGCCTATGGTCAGGCCAATACCAAGCAAGATCAAAAATTCCATATCATCAATCCAAAGTCTTCTGGCAAACAGCGGTTTGAAATTTCTGAGAAGGTGCTCTGCCAGTAAAAAAGTAAGCTAAACATTTCATAAAATAGCTGAGCAAGTTTAGTCAAATACACTTAACTGCTGTACTTTCCAAGGAAACAGTCCGGTATAGTGCGCGGGATTGTTACCGATTTGCGGCTATTGCCCGGCACCGCAACTTGCGGTCCTTCGAAAAAACTCCGTGGACGCTGCTGTCCGAAAAAGAAAACGCCCCGCAGATGCAGGGCGTTTACATAAACTTGGTCGCTGACGCTTAGCGCTTTTCGATATCGACGTAGTCGCGCAGGGTCTCGCCCAGGTACAGCTGGCGCGGGCGGCCGATCTTGTTCTGCGGATCGGCGATCATCTCTTTCCACTGCGAGATCCAGCCGACGGTGCGGCTGACCGCGAAGATCGGAGTGAACATCGAGGTCGGGAAGCCCATGGCTTCCAGGATGATGCCGGAATAGAAGTCCACGTTCGGGAACAGTTTCTTCTGGATGAAGTAGTCGTCGTGCAGCGCGGTGCGCTCCAGCTCCTTGGCGACTTGCAGAAGCGGGTTGTCCTCGACGCCGAGCAGTTCCAGAACCTCATCTGCCGACTGCTTCAGCACCTTGGCGCGCGGGTCGGTGTTCTTGTACACGCGGTGGCCAAAGCCCATCAGGCGGAACGGATCGTTCTTGTCCTTGGCGCGTTCGATGAATTCCGGAATGCGGTCAACCGAGCCGATTTCCTTGAGCATCTCCAGGCAGGCCTGGTTGGCGCCGCCGTGGGCGGGGCCCCAAAGGCAGGCAATGCCGGCTGCGATACAGGCGAACGGGTTGGCGCCGGAAGAAGACGCCAGGCGCACGGTCGAGGTCGAGGCGTTCTGCTCGTGGTCGGCGTGCAGGATAAAGATCCGGTCCATCGCGCGGCTCAGGATCGGGTTCACGTGGTATTCCTCGGCCGGAACCGAGAAACACATGTGCAGGAAGTTCGCGCCGTAATCGAGATCGTTTTTCGGATACACGAAGGGCTGGCCGATCGAGTACTTGTAGGCCATCGCCGCAATGGTCGGCAGCTTGGCGATCAGCCGGATGGCCGCAACTTCGCGCTGCCACGGGTCGGAAACGTCCAGCGAGTCGTGGTAGAAGGCCGACATCGCGCCGACCACGCCCACCAGGGTCGCCATCGGGTGCGCGTCGCGGCGGAAACCGCGGAAGAAGTTGTGCATCTGCTCATGCACCATGGTGTGACGGGTCACACGGGTCTCGAAATCCTCCAGCTGCGCGGCGGTCGGCAGCTCACCGTAGAGCAGCAGGTAGCAGACTTCCAGGTAATGCGACTTGGACGCCAGCTGGTCGATCGGATAGCCGCGGTGCAGCAGTTCGCCCTTGCCGCCATCGATATAGGTGATGGTGCTGTCGCAGCTGGCGGTCGAGGTGAATCCCGGGTCATAGGTAAACACACCTGCCTGCGCATAGAGCTTGCGGATGTCGAGGACATCGGGCCCGGCCGTTGGCGAGAAAATGGGCAGCTCGTAGTTTTCGCCATTCAGGCTGAGCGTGGCAGATTTCTGTGTCTCGGTCATGGATGTCCCTTCCTGTTACAGGCACGAAAGCTGCCGCTCGGGCGTCTTCATGCGGGGCAGCGCCTGCGCGGTTTCGCGCAGGGGTTGTCGTATCAAAACAGGCTTACCCGCGGGTAAAGACCGGAGTCAGCCTGTTGCGTCTTTGAGCCTTGCGATGGTTTCATCGCGGCCCAGAATCAGCATCATATCGAACACCGAAGGCGTTACCGCCCGGCCCGCAAGCGCAGCCCGCAACGGGCCTGCCAGTTTGCCGAACTTGGTATCATGTGCTTCTGCAAATGCGTTCAGAAGCGCCTCCAGATCGTCACGGACCCAGCTAGCATTTTGCAACTGCGGCGTCAATTCTTCCAGTATACCATCGGATACAGAAGACAGCGCTTTTTCTGCCTTCTCGTCCCGTTCAAGAGGCCGTGATGCAAGGATAAAATGCGCTTTTTCAAGTAGTTCCGGGAAGGTGCGGGCCCGGTCCTTGAGGCAATACATCGCAGCTTCCAGCCCTTGTGACTGCGCGTCAGTCAGGGCGGGTTTCCCAGCGGCTGCCAGATAGGCGCAGATTTCCTGCCGCAGTGCGGCATCGTCGCTAACGGCAATATGCTGGCCGCAGAGGTTCTCCAGCTTCTTGGTGTCGAACCGGGCCGGGCTTTTGCCGATACCGTCAAAGTTAAACCACTCTTTGGCCTGGCTGTCTGTAAAAAATTCGTCATCCCCGTGCGACCAGCCGAGACGCGCCAGGTAGTTGCGCATGCCGGCCGCCGGGTAGCCCATCGCCTGGTATTCCTGTGCGCCAAGCGCGCCATGGCGTTTGGAGAGCTTCTTGCCATCCGGCCCGTGGATCAGCGGGATATGGGCCCAGACCGGAACCTCCCAGCCCATTGCTTCATAGATCATCATCTGGCGGGCGGCGTTGTTCAGATGGTCGTCGCCGCGGATCACATGGGTGACGCCCATGTCGTGGTCATCCACCACAACCGCCAGCATGTAAACCGGGGTACCGTCCGAGCGCAGCAGGATCATGTCGTCCAGCTGGTCGTTGCGGATGGTCACATCGCCCTGCACCTCGTCTTTGATCACGGTCACGCCATCCTGCGGCGCCTTGATGCGGATCACATAGGGCGCGTCCGGGTAGGCAGATTCCTCCGCGTCGCGCCAGGGCGAGCGGTAGAGGGTGGATTTGCCCTCGGCCTTGGCCTGTTCGCGGAAGGCAGCAATTTCCTCCTGGGTGGCAAAGCACTTGTAGGCCTTGCCTTCGGTAAGCAGCTGTTTGGCGACTTCGGCGTGGCGGTCCGCGCGCTCGAACTGGCTGATCACCTCGCCGTCATGGTCCAGGCCCAGCCACTCCATGCCCTGCAGGATGGCCGCAGTGGCCTCCGGCGTGGAGCGCTCGCGGTCGGTGTCCTCGATCCGCAGCAGGAACTTGCCGCCGCGGCCGCGGGCGTACAGCCAGTTGAACAGCGCGGTTCGGGCGCCGCCGATGTGCAGAAAGCCGGTAGGAGACGGCGCGAAACGGGTGACAACCGGTTGGGTCATGAGCGGGATTTACCTTTTGGAAACCATGGGAGGCATAGAGTTTCTGCCTGTCTACCGGGCCAGAAGGCGGGGGGCAAGCATGCGGCTGAGTGCTGCCATCTCAGACCTGCTGCAGGCGCAGCGGGGGCATTTGTTCCCCTGGGTCCCAGTGTTCTTGGGCGCCGGGATCGGGGCTTATTTCAGTTTGAAAAGCGAACCTGGCTGGGCGGTTTATGCCGGTCTTGCGGCGGTTTCGCTGCTGCTGGCCTGCGTCGCAGTGCAGCGGCGTTCGCTGGCGTTTCTATGCTGGGCGCCCGCTTTTGCGGCCGCGGGCCTGTGCCTCGCGGGCGCCAGGGCGAATTGGGTCGCAGCCCCGGTTCTGGACTTTCGCTATTACGGCCCGGTGGAGGGGCGGGTGGTTTCGGTCGACCGCTCTCCGACCGATGCGCTGCGGCTGACCCTGGACCAAGTGCTGCTGGACCGTGTCCCGCCCGCGAAAACGCCGGCCCGGGTACGGATTTCCCTGAAAGGGCAGGACGCGGTGCCGCCGCCCGGCGCCTTGGTGATGACTACCGCGCATCTGTTGCCGCCGCAGGGACCGGCGGAGCCGGGAGGTTTCGATTTCCGACGCCACGCCTGGTTCAAGCAGTTGGGCGGCCTGGGCTATACCAGAGTGCCGGTCCTGCTGGCACAAGCGCCGGGAGAGAGCGTGCCGGTTGAGCGTCTGCGCCGTGCAATGGCGCATTATCTGCAGCAGCGGATCCCGGGGGAGACCGGCGGATTCGCCGCGGCCATCACCGCCGGCGACCGCAGCGGTGTCGGCGAGCAAACGCTGACGGCCCTACGGCAAAGCAACCTGGCGCATCTGCTGGCAATCTCGGGCCTGCATATGGGGCTGCTCACCGGCTTTGTCTTTGCGGCTGTGCGGGTGCTGTTCTGCCTGGTGCCGCCGGTTGCCCTGCGCTGGCCGGTCAAGAAACTGGCGGCGCTGACCGCCTTGGCTGCCGGGGCAGGTTATCTTTTATTGTCAGGTGGCAATGTTGCGACGGAGCGGGCCTTTGTCATGGTGGCCGTGATGCTGGGGGCGGTGCTGCTGAACCGGCGGGCGATCACCCTGCGCGCGGTGGCGGCGGCGGCACTGATCGTTCTGCTGCGGCGGCCCGAAAGCCTGCTCAGCCCCGGCTTCCAGATGAGCTTTGCCGCGACGGCGGCGCTGGTTGCGGTTTTTGCCGCGCTGCGCGACGGGGAAGTGCCGCTGGGACCGCGCTGGCTGCGGCCGGTTCTGGCACTGGTGATTTCCTCTGCCGTGGCAGGGGCTGCAACCGCGCCCTTTGCAGCCGCGCACTTCAACACCATTCCGCACTACGGGCTTCTTGCAAATTTGCTGGCGGTGCCGGTGATGGGCACCGTGGTGATCCCGGCGGCAGTGCTGGCGCTTTGCCTGGTGCCCATCGGGCTGGAAGGGATCGGGCTGACGGTGATGCGATGGGGGATGGACTGGATCCTTGGGGTTGCGCGGACCGTGTCTGGCATTGAGGGAGCCGTTTCCCATGCGGCGGCGCCTGGAGGAGCGGTTCTGCCTCTGTTTGCGGCCGGCATGGTGTTCGCGGTGATCTGGAAAGGGCGGCTGCGGCTGGCGGGGCTGTTGCCCGCGGCTGCAGCGCTTTGGATCTGGAGCGGGGCGGAACGGCCCGCGGTCATCATCGCCAGTTCCGGCGGGCTGATTGGGGTAATGGAGGCTGAGGGGCGCGCCTTGTCGCGCGCCAAGGGGCAGGGGTTCACGGCAGAGATCTGGCTGGAGAATGATGGCGATGCAGCCAGCCAGTCTGAGGCCGCGGCCCGGTGGCAGGCCTGGGACGACGCATTGGCGGTCTGGCAAGGTCCGGATTACCGGCTGCTACACGCGCCAGGAAAACGTAAGCTATTGCAGGCAAGTGATTGTGAAAAAACAGATATCATCGTGTCCACCGTAGCTGCCTCGGAATTTGGCAACTGCCTGCTGCTGACGCCCGAAGTCATGCGGCAGACCGGCAGCATCGCGGTGCAACCCGATGGGCGGTTGCTGACCACCCGCGAGGCAGCCGGAACGCGCTTGTGGAGCGGGTGGCAGCCGGAAGGGCCGGAAATCCGGCGCCTGCGCCGCCTGCTGGGCGCGGCGGCGGAGCGTCAGTAGGTGCGGATCAGGCCAACAAGGCGGCCCTGGACCTGAACCTGGTCCTCAGGGTAGCGCCGGGTCTCGTAAACCGGGTTCGCGGCCTCCAGCGCAATCATGCCGCCCTGCCTGTGATAATACTTCAGGGTGGCTTCCTGGCCTTCGACCAGTGCAACAACAATGTCGCCGTTGTCGGCAGCCTCGGTCTCGCGGATCACCACGATGTCGCCGTCGTTGATTCCGGCCTCGATCATCGAGTCGCCCTTGACCTCCAGCGCAAAGTGCTGGCCGTTGGGGGAGATCATGCCGCCAGGGACGGCCACCTGGTGGGAGACCTGGCTGATCGCCTCGATCGGCACGCCCGCCGCGATGCGGCCCATCACTGGCAGCTCAACCGCGGCGTGGCGCATCGGATCCGCCGCAGCGGCGGCAGCGCGGGCATTGCCCTGGCCGCCTTCGATCACAGAGGGGGCAAAGCCTTGCGGTTCGGAGGTGCCGCCCAGGCTTTCGGGCAGGCGGAGAATTTCAATGGCGCGGGCGCGGTGGGCGAGGCGGCGGATGAAGCCGCGCTCCTCCAGCGCGGTGATTAACCGGTGGATGCCGGATTTGGAGCGCAAATCCAGCGCCTCCTTCATCTCATCAAAACTGGGCGGAACCCCGTCCCGCTGCAGGCGTTTGTGAATGAATTCCAGCAAATCCAGCTGCTTTTTCGTGAGCATCGCCGCTCCCTCCGCGCCTCTTGTCGATGTTTTCTTTTGTTCTACGCATGTTCACGTTTTGTGTCAACATGGCGGCTTACGGTTGTGCGGGATAATAGAGGCGCCAGAGGCACGTGCCTCCGGCTGGAATATTTTTGCAAAGATAAAGCGGTTTCAGATCGGCAGGTATTGCACGGTTTCGCCTGCGTCGCGCGCGCCATCACCGGGCGGGCGGATCAGCAGGGCGTTGGCACCGGCCAGTACCGTAAGCAGTGAGCTGTCCTGATTGGCGAAGGCGCGGACCTTTCCGTCCTCGACGCGGGCCCGCATGTAGTGTTCGCGCGGTCCGTTTGCAGTAAGGGGCTCTGCCAGCGGGGCGGTTAGCAGCGGCTGGCCGCTGTCCGGCAGGCCGAGCATCGCGCGGACCACCGGGGCGAGGAACACGTGGCCGCAAACCATTGCCGACACCGGGTTGCCGGGCAGACCGACCATAGCGGCTTCCCCCATCCGGCCGGCCATCAGCGGTTTGCCGGGGCGCATAGCAACCTTGTAGAAGCTGCGCTCCATCCCGGCGTCCTGCGCCACCTTGCCGACCAGATCGTGATCGCCGACCGAGGCGCCGCCGATGGTCACCACAAGATCGGCGCCCTCTGCCAGCTCAAAGGCGGTGCGCAGCGAGCTTTCGGTGTCGCGGGCAATCGGCAGGATTCGGGCGCGGGCGCCGAGGCTTTCCACCATGGCCTTGAGCCCGAAAGTGTTGGAGGCAATGATCTGGTCCGGCCCGGGGGTACCGCCGGGCATCACCAGTTCATCCCCGGTAGAGATCAAGGCGACCTCGGGGCGGCGGGTGACGGGAACGGAGGGAATGTTCATCGCGGCCAGAAGGGCGACGTCGGCAGGCGTCAGCAGCCGGGGGGCGGAGACGGTCTGGCCATCGGTAAAGTCGCCGCCGCGGGGGCGGATGTTGTCGTTGCTTCCAGGCTCATCACTGATGGTAATGAGGTCTCCGTTGCGGCTGACATCCTCCTGAATGACAACGAAACTTGCGCCTTCCGGCACCGGCGCGCCTGTGAAGATCCGCACCGCCTGGCCCGCGCCCACGCGGCCGTCAAAGGCATGGCCGGCGGCGGCTTCGCCGATCACCTTGAACATGGCGTGCAGCTCGACTTCGGCGGCATTCACCGCGTAGCCATCCATGGCGGAGGCGGAAAACGGCGGCTGGTCGCGGCGCGCGTGCATGCCCTCTGCCAGCACCCGGCCAGCGGCCTCTGCCAAGGGAACTTCTTCGGTCTCCAGCTTGGAGACCAGTGCCAGAAGATGCGCGCGGGCTTCGCTGACGGAGATCATTTATGCCTCGTACCTGCCTGATTTTCCGCCATCTTTCAGCGTCACCCGGATACCGCCGATCTCCATCGCCTTATCCACGGCCTTGGCCATGTCATAGACGGTGAGCGCGGCGGTGGAGACGGCGGTCAGCGCCTCCATCTCAACGCCGGTCTGGCCGGTGGTTTTGACGGTTGCCTCGATGCGCACCCCAGGCAGGTCCGGGTCGAGCGTCAGTTCCACCGCGACCTTGGTCACCGGCAGCGGGTGGCAAAGCGGGATCAGCTCCGGCGTTTTCTTGGCACCCATGATGCCGGCCAAGCGGGCCACGGACAGAACATCGCCTTTCTTGGCACGGCCTTCGGCAATGATGTCAAAGGTTTCCGGCGCCATGGTGATGTGGCCCTCGGCCGTGGCAATGCGCGAGGTCACCGCCTTGTCCGAGACATCGACCATATGGGCGTCGCCCTTGGTGTCGAAATGGGTAAGGCTCATGGACTTGCCTCCTTACATCATGCCCGGCGTCAGCGGGTTGGCGAGCAGCGCGCGGGTTGCTGCGGCCACGTCGTCCTGCCGCATCAGGCTTTCACCGATCAGGAAGGTGCGGGCGCCATAGCGGGCCATGTCGGCCAGATCTTCAGGCGTGAACAATCCGCTTTCGCAGACGATGGTGCGGTCAGCCGGCACCAGGCGCGACAGCTCTCGGGTGGTGTCCAGCGTGGTCTCAAACGTCTTGAGATTGCGGTTGTTGATACCCATCAGTGGTGATTTCAGGTTGCAGGCGCGCTCCAGCTCTTCGGCGTCATGCACCTCGAGCAGCACATCCATGCCCCATTCAAACGCACTTTCCTCCAGCTCCTGCGCCTGTGCGTCGGAAACGGAGGCCAGGATGATCAGGATGCAGTCGGCACCAAGGGCACGAGCCTCGGCCACCTGATAGGTGTCATACATGAAATCCTTGCGCAGGGCGGGCAGCGCGCAGGCCGCGCGCGCCTGGGTAAGAAATTCCTTGGCGCCCTGGAAGCTGGGGGTGTCTGTCAGTACCGACAGGCAGGTGGCGCCACCGGCCTCATAGGCCTTGGCCAGTTCCGCCGGTTCGAAATCCGGGCGGATCAGCCCCTTGGACGGGCTGGCTTTCTTGATTTCGGCAATCAGCCCATAGCCTTCGCGGCTGGCCTGCATCAGGCTTTCGGCAAAGCCGCGCACCGGGGAGGCTTCGCGCGCTTCGGCCTCGACCGCCTCCAGCGGTTTGGCGGCCTTGTCGGCGGCTACCTCTTCGAGCTTGTAGGCCTTGATCTTGTCCAGCACGTTCTGGGTCATGCCAGTGCCTCCGTTCATGCGTTCCAGTTTATGCCGGCTTCACCGCGGGCGGCGAGCCAATTGTTCACTTTTGAGAAGGGCCGGGACCCAAAGAAGCCGCGCCGCGCCGACAGGGGCGACGGATGGGCGGTTTTCAGGATCAGGTGATCGCCCGGTTTGATATGTTTTTCAAGCTTCTGCGCCGCATTTCCCCAGAGAATGTATGCGGTGGGGCGCTCAGACGTCAGCTCCAGCACCTGATGCACCAGATGCTGCCAGCCTAGGTGTTTGTGGCCGTTCGCCTCACCTGCGGGGACAGACAGCGCGGTGTTCAGCAGCAGCACGCCCTGGCGGGCCCAGCCGCGCAGGTCTCCATTCGGGCGAACTGCACCAAGATCGGCCTCCAGTTCCTTGTAAATATTGGACAAGGAGCGGGGAAGCGGGCGCACATCAGGCTCCGCTGAGAACGCCAGTCCGTGCGCATGGCCGGGCGTGGGATAAGGGTCCTGGCCAAGGATCACCACGCGGGTGTCCTCAGGCCGGGTCAGTTCCAGCGCCGCAAACCGCTGTTGCGCAGGCGGCAGGATGTCGCGGGGATCCTCCTGCAACGCGGCTGCGATGCCGGGCCAGTGATCGGTGAAAAAGGGCAGGCGGGCCCAGTGGCCCAGCCCGGCAGGCAGATCTGTCATGCGGCGGAAGTGATGCGGGCCAGTGCCTCGACCTTGGCTTTGGCAGCACCGCTGTCGATGGACTCGGCTGCGAGCGCGACGCCCTCCTTGAGGTCAGCAGCCTTGCCGGCCACAACCAGCGCGGCGGCCGCGTTCAGCAGCACCGCATCGCGGTAAGCCGAGGGCGTGCCCTGCAGGAGCACCCGGAAGGCCATGGCGTTTTCCTCCGGCGTGCCGCCGACAATCATGTCAAAGGGATGCACCGGCAGGCCGGCGTCTTCGGGGTGAAGTTCCACCTCGCGGATTTCGCCATCCTCCTCCAGCGCCGAAACCCAGCTGATACCGGTGATGGTCAGCTCATCAGTGCCGTCGGAGCCGTGCACCAGCCAAGCGCGCTCGGACCCGAGCGCCTTGAGGGTTTCCGCCATCGGACGGATCATCTCGCGGCTGAAGGCGCCGGTCAGCTGGCGCTTGACGCCCGCCGGGTTGGTAAGGGGGCCAAGGATGTTGAAGATGGTGCGGGTGCCCAGCTCCTGCCGGGTCGGCATCACATGCGCCACCGCGGGGTGGTGCATGGGCGCCATCATGAAACCGATCCCGGCTTCATTGATCGCTTTTTCAACAACTTGCGGGCCGACCATGACATTGATGCCCATTTGGGACTGCAGGTCGGCGGTGCCGGATTTGGAGCTGAGGTTGCGGTTACCGTGCTTGGCCACCACCACGCCTGCACCCGCAACCACAAAGGCGGTCGCGGTGGAGATGTTGAGGGTGTTCTTACCATCGCCGCCGGTTCCGACGATGTCCATCGCGCCTGCGGGCGCCTTTACCGAGTTGCACTTGGCGCGCATCACTGCTGCTGCGGCGGCGTATTCATCGACGCTTTCGCCGCGGGTGCGCATCGCCATCAGCAGGCCGCCCATCTGGCTGGGCGTGGCCTCGCCTTCGAACAGCAGGGTAAAGGCGGTTTCAGCCTCTTCGCGGGTCAGGGTGCGTTCGGCGGCAGCTCCGATGAGCGGCTTCAGGCGGTCACTCATGCGGGCACCTTCATCACGTCGAGGAAGTTTTTCAGCAGCGCGTGGCCGTGCTCGGAGGCGATGGATTCGGGGTGGAACTGCACCCCGTGGATCGGCAGCTCCTTGTGCTGCAGGCCCATGATGGTGCCGTCTTCCAGCTCCGCGGTGATCTCCAGGCAGTCCGGCAGACTGTCGCGCTCCACCACTAGGGAGTGATAGCGCGTCGCTTCAAATGGTGAGGGTAAACCCTTGAAAACGCCGGTGTTCTTGTGATGCATCTTGCCCATCTTGCCATGCACGATCTCGTGGCAGCGCACCACCTTGCCGCCAAAGGCCTGGCCAATGGTCTGATGGCCGAGGCAGACGCCCATCAGCGGCGTGCCGGTCTCGGCGGCCGCTTCGGTCAGGGCCAGGCAGATGCCGGCCTGATCCGGGTCGCAAGGCCCGGGCGACAGCAGGATGCCGGACGGCTTCATCGCCATCGCTTCCTGCACGTTGATGGCGTCGTTGCGGTGCACTTCCATTTCCGCGCCCAGCTCGCCCAGGTAATGGACGAGGTTGTAGGTAAAGGAATCGTAGTTGTCGATCAGCAGCAGCATCGTAGCGGGCTCTTTTAAGGGTGGCGGGCCGGGGGCGCGCCGCAGTATAGTGGTCGCAACATACATGTTCAGGGATACGGGGCAGCGTCAAGGGCAGGAAAGGCGATTGCTGGAGAGGGCCGGTAACAGGGTCCGTCCAGGCAGGCCGGAACGGCGCAGCACGGAAATACGGATTGAGAGGCAAAACAGGCATGCGTGGATTTCTGGGCGGCGTGAGTGTTGGGGCGTTGCTGGCCGCTGGCGGGCTGGCGATGTTGTCTTTGTCGGTGCCGCTGCCGGTCTCCGGACCCGAGGAGCAGCCGGGTGAAGAGCCGGTGGCAGCCCTGCCGCAACCTGCTGAGCAACCTGCTGAAGAGAGCGCCGGTGCCGAGCCGGAACCTCCGCGGCACGAGCCGGGTGCTGCCCCGCAAATGCCGAATGGCGGCGGTGAGGCCACGGAAGTCCCTGTAAACGGCCAGGGGCGTGACGCCGATCTGGTCGAAGCGCAACCCGCTGGTCCGGCCGCAACCGGCGTCAGCGACGATCTGAGCGCCTTGGCCGAAGCGGATACCGCGCCTGCCGGCAAACCGGAGGTCGGCCTTGCGGCCTCTGCGGTGGACGCAACCAGCCCCGCACCAGCCCCGGTGCCGGGAGTGGAGCAGACCAGCCCTGAAAGCCAGCCGCAGGCCGCGCAGCCGCAGGCCCCGCTGGCGCCCGGCAGCGAGGCCGCAATCATAGCCGCAACGGACCCGGCACCGGAACCCGAACAGCCAGCGGAAGAGGAAGCGACTGCCGCCGTTGCAGAGCCGCAGGTCACTGCACCGCTGCCCGAAGTGCAGCAAGCTCCGGACCCCCAGGCGGCGTCCCCGGTCCTGGTACCGGATATCGGCGCGGCCCCGCAGGCGACAATGCTGCCGGTGATTGGCGCCGCGCCGGCTGCCAGCGTTGAGGAAGAGGCTGAGCAAGCAGCGGAAGAGCCCGCGGCCGCAGAGCCTGAGCAGGAGGTGCTGGCACCGCGGATCGGCACGCCAGTGGTTCCGCTGACCGAACGGGACAAGCCGCGGGAGACCGCGCTGTCCGGATCCCAGACGCTGGACAAGCCGCCGTTTCTGGCCTTCTCGGAGCCTTTCGACAACCCTGAGGACCGGCCGCTGATGTCGATCGTGCTGATTGATGACGCAGGTGCCGTGGGTGCAGAGGCGCTGGCGGAGTTCCCCTATCCCTTGAGCTTTGCCATCGATCCCGAAGACCCGGACGCCGCAGCCAAGATGGCGGCGCGCCGGGCGGCTGGATTCGAGGTTCTGATGCTGGCGGATCTGCCGCGTGCTGCCACGCCGCAGGACGCCGAGACGGCGCTGGAGGTCTGGCGCAGAAGGCTGCCCGAAGCGGTTGCGATCCTCGAAGGCGTGGAAACCGGGGTGCAGGGCAACCGGCCGCTGTCGGACCAGGTGGCGGCGATGGCGGCCTCTGCCGGCTACGGCCTGCTGATGCAGAACAGCGGCCTCAACACGGTGCAGAAACTGGCACTGCAGGACGGCGTGCCTGCCGGCGTGGTGTTCCGCGACTTTGACGGGGCGGGCCAGGATCCCCGGGCGATCCGCCGGTTTCTGGATCAGGCGGCGTTCCGGGCCCGGCAGGAAGGGGCTGTTATCATGCTGGGCCGGCTGCGGCCCGACACGATCTCGGCGCTGCTGATCTGGGGTTTGCAGGACCGCGCCAGCCGGGTGGCCTTGGCGCCGGTCTCTGCCAGTTTGGAAGCGCAGCTGCCTTCGAAATGAAACGGCGCCCTGAGCGGGCGCCGTTGCCTCCAGCGGGAGTACTTCGGGAAAGATGAAGCTGGGGCTTCTGTCTTCCTGACGTCAGCGGTTGCCGTTCCCGGTGAAACGGGCGGCGTCTGCTGCGGCGCGGCGGATGGCGTTGGACTTATGGACCGTCTCCATATACTCCGCCTCGGGATCGCTGTCATAGACAACACCGCCGCCAGCCTGGATGTAAAGGTTCTGGTCCTTGACGATGGCGGTGCGCAGGGCGATGCACATATCCATGTCGCCGCCGGCCGAGAAATAACCCACACCGCCGCCGTAGATGCCGCGCTTTTCCGGCTCCAGCTCGTCGATGATTTCCATCGCCCGCACCTTGGGGGCGCCTGAGACGGTGCCGGCGGGCATGCCCGCAAAGAAGGCGTCCAGCGCGTCCTTGTCCTCCGCCAATTCGCCGACGACATTGGAGACGATGTGCATCACGTGGCTATAGCGCTCGATGATGAACTTTTCGGTCGGGCGCACGGTGCCGATCTTGGACACCCGGCCGGTGTCGTTGCGCCCCAGGTCCAGCAGCATCAGGTGCTCGGCCAGCTCCTTCTTGTCGGCCAGCAGATCGGCTTCCAGCGCCTTGTCCTCTTCCGGCGTGGCGCCGCGAGGACGGGTGCCGGCGATCGGGCGGATGGTGACCTCCTGCCCGAAGACGCGGACCAGGATTTCAGGGCTCGCACCCACCACCTGGAAGCCGCCGAAGTTGAAGTAGAACATGAAGGGCGACGGGTTGGTGCGCCGCAGCGAGCGGTAAAGCGCGAAGGGCGGCTGGCGGAATTCCTGGGTCCAGCGCTGTGCCGGCACCACCTGGAAGATGTCGCCTGCGAGGATGTATTCCTTGGCCTTCTCCACCGCGGCCATATAGCCCTCCTTGGTGAAGTTCGACTGCGGCGGGGCTACCTCGTCCGCGTCGCCGAGATCGCGGCTCTCGGCCGGCATGGCGCGCTCCAGGTCACGCACCGCGTCCATCACCCGCTCCGCGGCCTGGGCATAGGCCGCCTTGGCGGTCTGGCCGTCGCTGGCCCATGCGGGGGAGACTACAGTCACCTCGCCCTTGACCCCGTCCAGAACGGCAACCACCGAGGGGCGCAGCATCAGCGCGTCGGGCAGGCCCAGCGGGTCCGGATTCACCTCCGGCAGGTGCTCCACCAAGCGGATCATGTCATAGCCCAGATAACCGAAGAGGCCGGCCGCGGCCTGGGGCAGGTCGTCGGGCAGGGCGATTTTGCTTTCGGCAATCAGCGCCCGAAGGTTGTCCATCGGGTTGCCGTCCTGCGGCGTGAAATCATCCGCGTCAAACCGCGCCGAGCGGTTCAGCGCGGACTGCTCGCCGTGGCAGCGCCAGACCAGGTCCGGTTTCATGCCGATGATCGAGTAGCGCCCGCGCACCTCGCCGCCGGTCACCGATTCCAGCATGAAGGCGTCCTTCTGGGCGCCGGTCAGCTTGAGCATCAGCGACACCGGCGTGTCGAGGTCGGCGGCAAGGCGGGTGTAGACGACCTGGTTTTCACCGGCCTCATAAGCCTTGGCGAAAGTGTCGAAATCGGGGGTCAGGGCCATGGGTGCTTGCCTTGATTACTGGAAGTTTGCCTGCGCCGCATTCAGCGCCTGCTGGTCGACACGGGGTTCGGCGCGGGCCTGCACGTCCTGCACGTAGGCCTGGAAAAGCTCCTCGGCCAGCGACTGGTCCAGCTGCGCCTGCAGGGCGTCGGTGAGCAAGGTCATGTCGTCGCTCTGCTCCGGCGGCAGGATGGCGTCGAGACGCACCACAACGGCCGAATCCGCGTCCTGCACCAGACGGAAATCGCCGACCTCCATGCCAAACACCCCGGTGACCAGATCGGCCGGAACGGTGTCGATATAAGCGGTACGGGTCATTCCGGTTTCGGTTTTGACCTCAGCGTCCTCCGCAAAGCTGCCTGCGGCTTCAGCTTGGGTCAGCAGTCCTTCGCCCTGGGCCTTCAGCGCGCTGGCCAGGCGGTCCGCCTGCCAGGCGGACAGGACCTTGTCCTTGGCTTCTTCAAAGGGTTCCGGGCGTTCCGGGAGGACCTCGTCGAGGCGCAGGGCAAACAGGCTGCCATCGTCCAGGAAGTCCACGGCAGGGAAATCTTCAGCGGTAACCGCCGCGGCAGCGGTGCGGAAGCCTTCATAGGCGGCGATGCCGTCGCTGGCCTCTTCGGTCCAGTTGATCTGGACAAGTTCCAGGCCGCTTTCGGTGGCCAGTTCCTCCAGGGTCGAGCCGCCCGCCAGCAGGTCGTCGATCTCTTCGGCCTGCGTCTCCACCAGGCGGCGGGCGCGGCCGGAGGCGAGCTCTTCGCGCAGTTCCGGTTCGGCCTGTTCAAAGGTGGTGATCTGTGCCTCCAGGCGGCCATTCACCCGGTAGAGCGCCGGGCCGAGGCTTGAGGGCAGGGGGCCAGCCACATCGCCCACTTGGGCCGCAAAGACATCGGTGCCGGCAGCACCAAGATCGCCCATGGTGACGTCGCCCATGTCGACATCCTGCAGCGACAGGCCACGGGCCTCGACGAGGCTTTCGAAAGTGGCACCGCCGGTTTCCAGCTGCGCTTTGGCGCTGGCCGCGGCCTCCTCGTCGGCGAAGACCAGACGCTCGACCAGGCGGCGCTCGGGCACCTGGTACTGCTCGGCGCGGTCCTCGAACAGCTGCTGCAGGGCGGTCTCGTCGATCTCGACCTCATCCAGCAGCATGGAGGGACGCAGCGCGGCGTAGGTGATCACCTTGGTTTCCGGCAGCATGAACTGGTCCTGATTGGCCTCAAAGAAGGTTTTCAGGTCCTCATCCGACGGCACCTCGGCAGTCAGGGCGATGTCAGCGGCATTGATCTGCACGTAGGAGAAGCTGCGGCGGGCGCCGATGAAGCCGGTCAGGGTATCGGTCAGCGTCCCGGGCATTTTGGTGCCGGTCAGAACCGCATTCTGCACCATGGTGCGGGCGGCTTCGCGGCGCAGGTCGTCTTCGAATTCCTTTTCGGTCAGGCCAGCATTGCTGAGGGCAAAGCGGTAGGCCTCGCGGTCGAACCCGCCGCTCACGCCTTGGAAGGCATCAATGGCGGACAGCTCTTCGATCAGGTTTTCGTCACCGATCGACAGGCCCAGCTGCTTGGCTTCGTGGTCCAGCGCCGCCAGGGAGATCAGCCGCCCCAGAACCATCCGGTCCATCCCGAAGGCAGTCATCTGTGACATCGATACCGCCTGACCGGTCTGAGCCTGCAAGGCGCGCTGTTCCCGCTGCAGTTCGCGCACATAGTTGCCGATGCTGACTTCCTCGTCGCCGACCTGGGCAACAGAGGAGGCGGAACTGGTGAAATTCACCGCGCCAAATCCGGCAAGGCCGACGATCAGCATCCCCATCAGGATCCAGACAAAGGTTTTGGATAGCTTTTTCATGCCTGCGGCCATGATGCCCTCTTTATTGTTCTGCTGCGCAAGGGTTTGCCCGGCAGCGGGAAATGCCGCTGACTGAATACGCGGCTGCCCGCAGAGGGGCAAGATGGTTGCGGATCAAACTGCTGGATGATCAGGGATTAAAGGCCGCGAGGCGCGCGAACAGCGTCCGGATGCCCGCCCGGTCCACATTGGCAAAGGCGATGCGGAACTGGCGGTCGCCGTCCGGGTCGCCTGCGGGCATGAACATCGAGCCCGGAAGCATCAGGATGGAGGCCTCAGCAACCAATTGTTTCGCAACTTCCTCGGACGGGGCGTCGAAAGGGTGCTCGACATAGGCAAAGTAGGCGCCGCAGCCGAGCAGTTTCCAGCCTTTCGCGGCCAGCACCGGGAAGTTTTCATGGATCACGGCGCCGCGGTCCAGGATTTCCTGCCGTTCGCCAGCCAGCCAGTCCTGCAGGTTTTCAATTCCCCAAAGGGCGCCGGCCTGGCCCAGCTGCGAAGGACAGATTGTGACGGTATCCAGAAACTTCTCCATTTCGAACATCCGCTCCGGAGACGCCGCAATGGCGCCAACCCGGTGGCCGGTCAGCCGGTACGCCTTGGAGAAGGAGTAGAGGTGGATCAGGGTCTTGTCCCATTCCGGCATCTGAAACAGCCCGTGCGGCGCGCCCTCGCGGCTGTCGAAGTCACGGTAGGTTTCGTCCACGATGAGCGCCAGGCCACGGTCGCGGGCGAGGCTGAAGAAGGCTTGCACCAGCCCGGCGGGATATTCGACACCGCAGGGATTGTTGGGCGTCACCAGCACGATGGCACGGGTGCGTTCCGTGATCAGGGTTTCTGCGGCAGCAAGGTCCGGCAGCATGCCTTCGCCAACATGCAGCGGCACGGCGGTGACACCCGCCATGTCCAGCCACATCTTGTGATTGAAGTACCAGGGCACAGGGATGATCACCTCGTCCCCTTCGCCGGAAAGCGCGGCGATGGCAGCGGCAAAGGCCTGGTTGCAGCCGGAGGTTATACCGACCTGCTCTGGCCGCACCTCGGCCTGGTAGTGGCCGGAAATCTGCCGCGCCAGCGCCCGGCGCAGCGGATCGTTGCCCAGGACCGGGCCATAGAAATGCGCTGAGACGTCGTTCAGCGCGGCCTCTGCGATTGCCTGGCGCAGTTCTTCGGGCGGCGCTTCCGCCGGGGCAGCCTGGCTCACGTTCAGCAGCGGGCGGTCCGGCGGAAACGTGGCCCCGGCCACCCAGCGGCGCGATTCGACGATGGGTGAGACAAATGTGGCTTGGGTGCGGGAAAGAGGCATGGGAAGCTCCGGGCGGCGGCAGACAATGTCAGGCGCGCCGGATCGGGCGCCTGCGTATGTCTGGCACGGCGGCCCGGGCGGCTCAAGCGGGAACGGCGGTCACGGGAACAGCCAAAGAAAAAGGCGCGCTGTAACGCGCGCCTTTGAAATCCTGCTGCCGGGACCGGATCAGTCCTTGCCGCGGTAGGGCTCAACATACTGCAGCGCCATGTCCCAGGGGAAGAAGATCCAGGTGTCCTGGCTCACCTCGGTGATGAAGGTATCCACCATCGGGCGGCCCTTGGGCTTGGCATAGACGGTGGCGAAATGCGCTTTGGGGTACATCTCGCGCACCAGCTCCAGGGTTTTGCCGCTGTCGACCAGATCGTCGATGATCAGCACGCCCTCACCGTCGCCCATCAGCCCCGCGTCCGGGGATTTCAGAACTTCCGCCTCGCCCTGGGCCTGGTGGTGATACGACCGCACTGAGATCGTGTCGACGGTTCGGATGTCCAGCTCGCGGCTGACGATCATCGCCGGCGCCATGCCGCCGCGGGTGATCGCCACCACGGCGCGCCAGGCGCCGTTATCGGGGCCTTGCCCGTCCAGGCGCCAGGCCAGCGCGCGCGAGTCGCGATGGATCTGATCCCAGCTGATGTGAAAGCCTTTTTCGTGCGGCAAACGGTCAGTCATGTTTCTTGCTCCCCGCGAAATCGCGTCAGCTTGCCGGAACCGGGGGTGCAGCCCCGGGCCCGGTATCAGTAATTTACTTCGAAATATCCGGTGCATCCACCGCCTTCATGCCCACCACATGGTAGCCGGCGTCCACATGCAGGTTCTCGCCTGTCACGCCGGAGCTGAGATCGGACAGCAGGTAAAGCGCGGAATTGCCGACGTCGCCGATGGTCACATTGCGGCGCAGCGGCGAGTTGTACTCGTTCCACTTCATGATGTAGCGGAAATCGCCGATGCCGGAGGCGGCCAGCGTCTTGATCGGGCCGGCGGAGATTGCGTTGACGCGGATGCCGTCCTTGCCCAGGTCCTCAGCCAGGTATTTGACGGAGGCTTCCAGCGCTGCCTTGGCGACGCCCATCACATTATAATGGGGCATTACTTGCTCGGCACCGTAGTAGGTAAGGGTCAGCAGCGAGCCGCCTTCGGTCATCAGCTTCTCGGCGCGTTTTGCAACCGCAGTGAAGGAAAAGACCGAAATGTCCATGGTCATCTGGAAATTGCTGCGGCTGGTGTCGACGTAGCGGCCGCGCAACTCATTCTTGTCGGAAAAGCCGATGGCATGAACGACAAAGTCCAGCTTGCCCCACTTGGCTTCCAGCTCTGCAAACAAGCCGTCGATCGAGGCTTCGTCCGAAACATCGCAGGGCAGGACGATGTCGCTGCCCAGTTGCTCGGCCAGCGGACCGACCCGCTTTTTCAGTGCTTCGCCCTGATAGGAAAAGGCAAGCTCGGCGCCGGCATCGGCGCAGGCCTTGGCAATCCCCCAAGCAATGGATTTGTCGTTGGCCAGGCCCATGATGAGGCCGCGCTTACCGGCCATCAGTTGACTAGACATGCAGGTTCTCCGCCTGTGATCTGTGAATTAGACGGTGTTTAGTATGCCGCGCGGGCCGCTTCAAGGGTGCACGCCCTTGCCGCGGGACAGGAAGCTGCATAGGTTGCACCGAAACCCCACGACGAGGTGCAAGAATGACCGACCGATCCGGAATTTTCGCGGGCGATGATCCGTTTGCAATTGCCCGTGCCTGGTTGGCGGAGGCGGAACAGTCCGAACCCAATGATCCCGATGCCATTGCGCTGGCAACGGTGGATGAAACCGGGCTGCCCAATTGCCGGATGGTTCTGCTCAAGGAAATCGAAGACGGCGCCTTTGTGTTTTACACCAATTACGAAAGTGCAAAGGCGCAGGAACTGGATCAGTCCGGCAAGGCTGCCTTTGTGATGCATTGGAAATCCCTGCGCCGCCAGATCCGCGTGCGCGGCACCATCACCCGCGAGGACGGGCCGCTGGCCGACGAATACTACAGGTCCCGCTCGCTCAAGAGCCGGCTGGGCGCCTGGGCCTCGAAACAGTCGCAGCCGCTAGACAGCCGCGGCGCGCTGATGGCGGAGGTGGCCAAGGTCACGGCCGCAAAGGGCCCGAACCCGCCGCGGCCGCCGTTTTGGGGCGGCTACCGGCTGGTGCCAGTGGAGATCGAATTCTGGGCTGATGGCGCATTCCGGCTGCATGACCGGTTCCGCTGGCGTCGCAAAGAGAGCACCGCAGAATGGGAAATCCTGCGGCTTAGCCCGTAATGAAAATGGTTAAGGTTTCCCTAGGGTCAATAGCAGTTTCGTGACAATTTCAAGACTTTTTAACTTGAAATCCAAGGTCAGAATCGCGCATCAGAGCGTCATCAAAATAAAAAAAACGCGGTGGGAATAAGTCAGTGGCAGAAGATCTCAGCAGCTTGCAGCAGGTTCAGGGGCTGGTGAAGTGGTTCGACCCGGCCAAGGGTTACGGGTTTGTCGTATCTGACGAGGGCGGCCCGGACATTCTTCTCCACGTTAATGTGCTGCGGAATTTCGGCCAGAGCTCTGTCGCAGACGGGGCCAGGATCGAGATTGTGACGCATCAGACCGGCCGCGGCGTGCAGGCGGTGGAGGTGCTGTCCATCATGCCGCCGGAGCGCGACGACACCCCGGTACTGAGCGACTTTGCCGAACTTGACATGGTCAGCCTGCAGAGCGAGCCGCTGGAGCCGGCGCGGGTCAAATGGTTCGACAAGGGCAAGGGGTTCGGCTTTGCCAATGTCTTTGGCCGCGGCGAGGATGTCTTCCTGCATGTGGAGGTTCTGCGCCAGTCCGGGCTTGCCGACCTGCAGCCTGGCGAAGCGCTGGCGATGCGGGTGATCGACGGCAAGCGCGGCCGCATGGCGGTGGAGGTCCTGGCCTGGGAAGCCGCACTGCTGTCCGGCGCCACGGAGTGACGCCATGGGACGGCACCTGGTTCCTCTGAGCTTGTGCGCCGCCCTTACCCTTTTGGCCGCCCCGGCGCTGGCAGCGGAATGCGCGCCTGACCGGGTCGGCCTGCGCGGCGCCTGGGGGCAGGCCGCCTTTGACGTTGAAATCGCCGACAGCGAGGCTGAGCGGGCCCGGGGCCTGATGTTCCGGGAGGAACTGCCGCGCGGGGCAGGGATGCTGTTTGTCTACGAACAGCCTCAGCCCGCTGCCTTCTGGATGAAGAACACGCTGATCCCTCTGGATATCATCTTTCTGGATGACCGGGGGCAGGTGACCTCTGTTCACGAAAACGCAGTGCCTGGCGATCTGACCCCGATCCCCGGCGGCAACCAGGTGTTTGCTGTTCTGGAAATCAACGGCGGGCTGGCCCGCCGCTATGGCATCTCGGCGGGCACCCAGATGCGGCACGAAATTTTTTCCGGTAGCGGCGCAGTTTGGCCCTGTTAGGGCTTTTCAAATCAATCCGCCGGAGATAGGAAGGCGCACGGTCCGGGGCGTGGCGCAGTCTGGTAGCGCACCTGTTTTGGGTACAGGGGGTCGTGAGTTCGAATCTCGCCGCCCCGACCACTTCTCTCAGTAAAAATCCGGCGAATCTCTGGTGGGCACCTGGCGGCCCGGGAATCATTTCCCGCCAATGGGGAGTCCATCAAGCTCGACGCAACCCTAAGCGTTAAGGTCTTCTTAACCTCCTGTTAAGGCACCTTTAATCAATTGCCGCTGATGCGCATCAGAAGGTTAATTGTTGACCGTTTTCCATGAAGCCAGCAGCGTAACGGGACAGCTGGATCACCGTTAGGCTGATCTTTCGTTTCAAATACCGGTGCTGTTGAAAAGAATCTGTCACGGCCGGGGACACCATACTGTCTTTCTCCTTCCGCAAGCCGGCAAGTCACTCGCTTACAAATAGAAATTCGCGGTTTTCGCTTTGAGGTCAAAAGGCGCAGGTGGGGCGGCGGCCTGTGGATGAATCGAAGCGTTCCCGCGGACCCTGCAAACCGCAGAAAGCGTCAACAGCAAAGATCCTTTCCAAGACGTAAATTTTACGTTGACCCCTTGTGTCTTAATACGCCAAATTGTGTTCACCGGTTGCGGTGGCACTAAATCTGGTGGGTTCTAGAGCCGCAGCAACAACGCTGAAAACAGCACACAGTCCTGGGAAGAACGGCCGGCGAGGGCCTCGGGTGCGCCAAATGCGGCGGGCGCAGGAATGTTCGTGTGTTCTGCAGCCGGGGCTGGATGGTGCGGGGGCACCGAGACACATGAACGACGAGTGCTTGAGAAGGGGCAAAGCATGAAGATCGAACGGAAATTCACCAAACCCGGACAGGATGCCTATGCCGATCTGGCCTTTGTTTCGGCCACCTCGGAAATCCGCAACCCGGACGGGACCATCGTTTTCCGTCTCGACGATATCGAAATCCCCGCGTCCTGGAGCCAGGTGGCCAGCGACGTCATCGCCCAGAAGTATTTCCGCAAGGCCGGCGTGCCGTCCCGCCTGAAGAAGGTTCGCGAGAAGGGTGTGCCGGAATTCCTGTGGCGCTCTGTCCCCGAAGAGGGCGCGGAACTGGGCGGTGAAACTTCCTCCAAGCAGGTGTTCGACCGTCTGGCGGGCGCCTGGGCCTATTGGGGCTGGAAGGGCGGCTATTTCTCCTCCGAGGAGGACGCGCGCGCCTACTACGACGAGATGCGCTATATGCTGGCAACCCAGCGCTCGGCCCCCAATTCGCCCCAGTGGTTCAATACCGGCCTGCATTGGGCCTATGGCATCGACGGCCCGGCGCAGGGCCATCACTATGTCGATTACAAGACCGGCAAGCTGACCAAATCCGACAGTGCGTATGAGCATCCCCAGCCGCACGCCTGCTTCATCCAGTCCGTCTCCGATGATCTGGTCAAGGACGGCGGCATCATGGATCTGTGGGTGCGCGAAGCGCGGCTGTTCAAGTACGGCTCCGGCACCGGCACCAATTTCTCCCATCTGCGCGCCGAGGGCGAGCCGCTGTCCGGCGGCGGCAAATCCTCCGGCCTGATGGGATTCCTCAAAATCGGCGACCGCGCGGCGGGCGCCATCAAATCAGGCGGCACAACCCGTCGGGCAGCAAAAATGGTGATCGTGGATGCGGATCACCCGGATATCGAGCAGTTCATCCAGTGGAAGGTGATCGAGGAGCAGAAGGTCGCGTCCATCGTCGCGGGCTCCAAGATGCACGAGAAGATGCTGAACGGCATTTTCGAGGCGATCCGCAGCTGGGACGGGGGCGAGGCCGACGCCTATGACCCGGCGGTCAACGGCGGGCTGAAAACAGCGATCCGCGAGGCCAAGAAGGTCGCAATTCCGGAAACCTACATCAAGAGGGTGCTGGATTACGCCAAGCAGGGCCATACCTCGATCGAATTCCCGACCTACGACACGGACTGGGATTCCGAGGCCTACAGCTCTGTTTCCGGGCAGAACTCCAACAACTCGATCCGGGTCACCAACGCCTTCCTGCACGCGGTCGAAAAGGACGCCGACTGGGAGCTGTTCAACCGCACCGACGGCAAGGTCGCCAAGGTGGTGAAAGCCCGCGATCTGTGGGAGAAGGTCGGCCATGCGGCCTGGGCCTGCGCCGATCCGGGCATCCAGTTCCACGACACCGTGAACGAGTGGCACACCTGCCCGGAAGACGGTGAGATTCGCGGCTCAAACCCTTGTTCGGAATACATGTTCCTGGACGACACCGCCTGCAACCTGGCGTCTCTGAACCTGCTCAGCTTCCTGAAGGACGGGCTGTTCCAGGCGGATGATTTCATGCATTCCTGCCGCCTGTGGACGCTGACGCTGGAAATCTCGGTGATGATGGCGCAGTTCCCGTCCAAGGAAATCGCGCAGCGCTCCTATGACTTCCGCACCTTGGGCCTGGGCTATGCCAACATCGGCGGGCTGCTGATGAACATGGGCTACGGCTATGACTCGGATGAGGGCAGGGCGCTGTGCGGCGCGCTGACCGCGCTGATGACCGGTGTGGCCTATGCCACCTCGGCCGAGATCGCCTCGGAGCTGGGCGCCTTCCCGGGCTATGCGAAAAACGCGGACCACATGCTGCGTGTGATCCGCAACCACCGCAATGCTGCAAAGGGCAACGCGGACGGCTATGAGCAGCTGTCGGTCAAGCCGGTGCCGCTGGACATCGCCAACTGCCCGGATGCGCTGCTGACCGATCTGGCGGCCAGCGCTTGGGATGAGGCGCTGGAATTGGGTGAAAAACACGGCTACCGCAACGCCCAGACCACGGTGATTGCACCGACCGGCACCATTGGCCTGGTGATGGACTGCGACACCACCGGTATTGAGCCGGACTTTGCCCTGGTGAAGTTCAAGAAGCTGGCGGGTGGCGGCTACTTCAAGATCATCAACCGCTCGGTGCCGTCGGCACTGGAGGGGCTGGGCTACAGCTCTGCCCAGATCGAAGAAATCGTGTCCTACGCAGTCGGCCACGGCTCCATCGGCAATGCGCCGGGCATCAACCACACCTCGCTGGCGGGTCACGGCTTTGGACCCAACGAACTGGCCAAGGTGGATGCGGCGCTGGAATCGGCCTTTGACATCCGCTTCGTGTTCAACCAGTGGACCCTGGGCGAGGATTTCTGCACCGGCGTGCTGGGCATTCCGGCACCCAAGCTCAATGACCCCACCTTCGACCTGCTGCGCCACCTGGGCTTTACCAAGTCGGACATTGACGCAGCCAATGACCACGTCTGCGGCACCATGACCCTCGAAGGCGCGCCGCACCTGAAGGAAGAGCATTACGCGATCTTTGACTGCGCCAACCCGTGCGGCAAGAAAGGCAAGCGTTTCCTGAGTGTTGACAGCCATATCTATATGATGGCGGCGGCCCAAAGCTTCATCTCCGGCGCGATCTCCAAGACCATCAACATGCCGAATTCGGCCACCATCGAGGATTGCCAGAAAGCCTATGAGCTTAGCTGGAGCCTGGGCATCAAGGCCAACGCGCTCTATCGCGACGGCTCCAAACTGAGCCAGCCGCTGGCAGCGGCACTGGTCGAGGATGACGACGACGCGGCGGAGGTGCTGGAAAGCGGCTCGACCCAAGAGAAGGCCGCGGTGTTGGCCGAGAAGATCGTCGAGAAAGTGGTCATCAAGGAGGTGCTGAAATCGCACCGCACCAAGATGCCGCAGCGGCGCAAGGGTTACACCCAAAAGGCGGTTGTCGGCGGCCACAAGGTGTACCTGCGCACCGGCGAATATGAGGACGGCAACCTCGGTGAAATCTTCATCGACATGCATAAGGAAGGCGCAGGCTTCCGGGCGATGATGAACAATTTCGCCATCGCGGTGTCGGTCGGCCTGCAGTACGGGGTGCCGCTGGAGGAGTTTGTCGACGCCTTTACCTTCACAAAGTTCGAGCCCGCAGGCATGGTCCAGGGCAACGACTCGATCAAGAATGCGACCTCAATCCTCGACTACGTGTTCCGCGAACTGGCGGTCAGCTATCTGGACCGCACCGATCTGGCGCATGTGAAACCCGAGGGCGCGACCTTCGACGATCTGGGCCGCGGCGAGGAAGAAGGCGTGTCCAACGTCTCCGAGCTGAGCGAAAGCGCCGCCACGCGGTCGCTGGAGGTGCTGAAGCAGATTTCCTCGACCGGCTATCTGCGCAAGCGGCTGCCGCAGGAACTGGTGGTGCTGCAAGGCGGCCAAACAGAAGCGGGCATTTTGGGAACCGGAACCGATCCAGTTGCTGCATTGCAGTCGCTGGTACCGGAAACCACCGAGGCACCGGCGCAAACAACTGGTGGTATGGACGCACGCACCAAAGCAAAAATGCAAGGCTACGAAGGCGAAGCCTGCGGTGAATGCGGCAACTACACGCTGGTGCGCAACGGCACCTGCATGAAGTGCAACACCTGCGGGGGCACCTCGGGCTGCAGCTGAGGACCTCCGTTTGCGGCGCCGGCTTACCCCCAGCGGCGCCGCAAACAAATAACCCTAGGCAGGAATAGGCCTGCTTTGGACGAAATCAGGGACGGGTGCGCCCGTTCTGAACACCGGGATGGCCCAGGTAAGAAAATACTTTCGGGCAGTCAATGAAGGAGCCTGACCGGTGATAACTGGCTTCCTCTGTAGCAGAGGAAGCCATTTTCTTTGCCTGTTCCTGGGCGTTCGCTCAGTCTTATAATCAGAATTATGTAAACAACAGGCCTGCCATGGACGATCTACGCACCGAAACTGAACACTGTTTTCTTTCAATAGATCAATTCTTTAGAGGCCGAAGCAAACCCTCCTGCGCAACACTGGCGACCAGTTGCCCATCTTCCGTGTAGATGGCGCCGCGGTTGAAACCGCGACCATTGCCGGTGAATGGCGCGTCCATGGTGTAAAGATGCCAGTTCTCGAAATGCACCGGCGCGTGGAACCACATGGCGTGGTCCAGGCTGGCAGTCATGGCTCCGGGTTTTTGGAACGTTAGCCCATGCGGCCGCATTGATGACCCCAGCAGTCCGAAATCCGAGGCATAGGCCATCAGGATATGCTGCAGTTCCGGCCCGGCGCCTTTGGCGGCTTCCATTCTGATCCACATGTGATTGAGGTCACTGGTTTCTTCGGGTGCCAGAGGATCGCGCGGCTCAACCTCGCGGATTTCGAACGGCCGCGGGCGTGTGAATTCGGCGCGCTTTTCGGGGTCAACGCGGAACGCATTGCGCAACAGGATTTCATGGCGTGGCTCCAAGCCTTCAGGTCCCGCAACCTCCGGCATCGGGTGCTGGTGCTGCCAGCCGTCCTCCTGGGCATGGAAGGACGCGGCCAGGTTCAGGATCTGCTTGCCGTTCTGCATGGCGACAACCCGGCGCGTGGTGAAGCTGCGACCGTCGCGGGCCGGATCGACCTCATAAATGACGGGACGAGACGGATCACCCGGACGGATGAAATACGCGTGAAGCGAATGGCACAAGCGTCCGGAAACAGAAGCATAGGCCGCGGCCAGCGCCTGTGCGATCACCTGACCGCCGTAGATGCGCGTCGGCGTTTCACCGCCGGATCCGGAACCGCGGTAAAGGTTGGTGTCCAATGTCTCCAGATTCAGAAGGTCGAGAAGCACCTTGGCGGTATCTGTCATGGGCAGCGCTTTCTATGGTCACGTCTTTTACAGGCTCATTATCATAACCGGAAACACGGCGCGTGGAAGTCACGTGGTCATCGCGCCGTGCACCAGAGCTTTGAGTTCCGGCCGCGACGGGTATGAGCTGGAGGGCGCCAGCTGGGTCAGGAATACCACCGACAAATCCAGCTTGCGGTCGGTCCAAAAGAACGTCGAGGCAATGCCGCCCCAGCTGAAGTCGCCAACCGAGCCAGGGCAACGGGCCCGGGCCGGATCCAGTACCACGGCACCGCCGAGCCCGAAGCCCATGCCCTCCATCGGTTGTTCCGCAAAGCTTTGCGGCCCCATCGAGGCGATCTCACCGGGCAGATGATTTTGAATCATGAAATCAGCAGTTTGCGGGCTGATGATAAAGCCGTCATCGTAGCTTCCGCGGCGCCTTAGCATCTCAGCGAATTTCATGTAGTCATCAAGCGTCCCGACCAGGCCGCCGCCGCCGGAATGCATCTCTGCCTTCTGGAACGGTGAACTCTCCCAGCTGTCCGTCAGCCGCAAGCTCTCGGCCCCGGTCTCGGCCGAATTGAGCGCCATGGCGTCGCCGGCCAGCGGAGTATAGAGAGAGGCGAACCGGTTCCCTGCCCCGGCTGGCACCTGGAAGCCGGTTTCGCGCATGCCGAGTGGCCCGAAGATCTCCTCAGCAAAAAACTGGCCCAAGGTCTTGCCGGAAACCACTTGGATGACGCAGCCCAGCACATCGGTTGCAACCGAATACTCCCACCGGGTTCCAGGCTGGAACGCAAGCGGCAGTTCCGCCAGGCGCGACACCATCGGGGCCAGGCCGCCCTGGTCTGGCTTGAACAGCAATTCCGCCCCGTCCATGGCCTCCGGGAGAACGCCCGGATTGAACGAATAACTCAGCCCGCTGGTATGGGTCAG
The DNA here is from genome assembly GCF_049056525.1 of Leisingera coralii. Taxonomy (NCBI): domain Bacteria; kingdom Pseudomonadati; phylum Pseudomonadota; class Alphaproteobacteria; order Rhodobacterales; family Roseobacteraceae; genus Leisingera; species Leisingera coralii. The sequence continues at coordinate 51,618 of NZ_JBHUPT010000040.1, forward strand.
CAGCTGATGCAGTGTCGGCACCGGACACGGTTCCGTCTGGCTGATGTCGGCAGCTCCCGGAACCAGCGCCTGCATACCGTTGAATTCCGGTAAAAAATCGCTGACGGGCGCGTCCAGATGGAACAGACCGCGCTCGAGCAGGATCATCATTGCCACCGAGGTTACCGGTTTTGTCATTGAGTAGAGCCGCACCAGAGTGTCGCGGGTGAACGACAGCTGTTCCTCGATATTGCGCAGGCCTGCAGCGTGGAAGAAAATCTCTTCGCCACCGCGTTTCACCAGCAGCGCACTCCCGGGATATTTTCGTTCTTCCACATAGCGTTGCTGCCAGGACTTGATCCTACCGAACCGGTCAGTTTGCATCGCTGCTCCCTTGTCATTTGCCAGTTTCCGTCAGGCCGCGCTCGCATGCTGTGCCGCCGTGCCCGTCCAGTCGCATGAAATTCACGCAAGGCAGCATGCGTTGGCAAGAGGTGAAATGAAATGGCCTAGTACCAGCAATCCGACCAATTCAGAGCGGCATCCGCACAAATATTATTTTCGGCAATTCCACGCAGCGTTTTTTCATATTCGCATCCCATTGTGTATTCGCATTCCGAGAGAAATTGTCTTAGTACTTCAAGGAGAAGGACAGCAAGGAATTACATCTGATGACGAGTATTCTGGTATTGAACGGCCCCAATTTGAACCTGCTCGGCACCCGGCAGCCGGAAGTTTACGGCTCTGTCACTTTGGCAATGGTGGAGCAGGATTGCCAGGCGCACGGCAAGACGCTTGGCTTTGACGTTGTCTGCCTGCAGTCCAACCATGAGGGTGCGCTGATCGACGCCATTCACGGAGCCAAGGGCGTGCATCAGGGGATCGTTCTGAATGCCGGCGCTTATACCCATACGTCCATTGCCCTGATGGACGCGCTGATTTCCGTGGAAATCCCGGCGGTTGAAGTACACCTTTCCAACATTCATGCCCGCGAGCCGTTCCGCCACACGTCCTACATCGCCAAGGCCGCGTTGGGTCAGATCTGCGGCTTCGGCGCCAAGGGGTATCTGCTGGCGCTGGATGCCCTGGCGGCACATTTGAATAAGGCCGGACAGGCATGAAAGTAAAGGAATACCTGAACTTCCTGTGCGGCGCTCAGGGGCTCGAAGAGCTGTGGCACGAGCATGTGAATCAAATGGCCTCCTTCGGGTTCGACCGGCTGATCTACGGCTATACGCGCTACAGGACGGAGACCTCGCTGGGCGATCCCGAGGACTTTGTCATATTGTCCAATCATCAAAGCGAGTATCTGAACGGCTTCCTGAAAAAGGGGCTTTATCTGTCGTCGCCGATGCTCCGCTGGGCGCTTGAGAATGAAGGTGCCGGCAGCTGGCGCATTGCCCAGGAAATGGCCGACAGCGGCACGCTGACTCCGGAAGCAAGGAAAGTTCAGGAGTTCAATCAGAAGCTGGACATGACGGCTGGGTATACTATCAGCTTCCATTCAGCATCAAAGCGGTACAAGGGCGCGATCTCGCTTGCGGCCAAACCCGGCATGACCCAGGATGAGGTGGACGCTATTTGGGCGGATTGCGGCGATGACATTGCCCTGATGAACAATGTGGCGCACCTGAAAATCCTCACCCTGCCTTATGCCGCACCGAACCGGAGCCTGACCAAACGGCAGCGGGAAGTTCTTCAATGGGTCGGGGACGGCAAGACCACGCAGGACATCGCGCTTCTGATGGGTTTAACACCCGCTACGATTGAAAAGCACCTGCGTCTTGCCCGTGCATCCCTGTCTGTCGAGACCACGGCGCAGGCCGTTCTGAAGGCCGCTCTGCACAATCAGATGTATGTTGTGGACGCATAGCCCGGCAGCCGAAGGTTTGTTCGGATCTCCGTACAGCTTTTTGAAATCCTTTTACTTTTCCGAAATTGTCCGGCCATGTGTGCGGGCTTGAGATTTATCTGCTGCGCAGATGCCAGACGCCAAACAGCATCAAAAAGTAAGGAATTCAGTACTACCGCTAAAGGGTAATTCACTGCATGTTGCACGTGTTCCGTGAGTGGTGGCTTTGGCCAAGGAACTTTGGGTAACGACCCCTTGCGATTTCAAGGCTCTCCTACCTGGTCGGGAATAGGCGCGTATTGGTCCGCGTCTATCCCGGATACCAGAGGGGCTCCATCCATCCCCATCTGGGGCCCCTCACCTTCCCCGCAGCCTGTTTCAGAACCGCACCCCGGCGGCCCCGCCGTGTCCTGTGTCAGCCGCTGGCTGAACCGTGTGCAAACAAAAAAACGGCGGGTGGAAGCCACCCGCCGTTCAATCAGCAAGGTGTCAGCAGTGCTGATCAGCCCTGAGCAGCCTTGGCCACTTCTGCTGCGAAGTCTTCTTTTTCGACTTCGATGCCTTCGCCGACTTCCACGCGGACAAAGCCGGTGATGGTGGCACCAGCTTCCTTGGCAGCGGCTTCAACGGTCAGGTCCGGGTTCACCACGAACTGCTGGTTCAGCAGGGTGGATTCAGCCACGAATTTCTTCATGCGGCCTTCGATCATCTTCTCGATCACCTGCTCCGGCTTACCGGATTCGCGGGCGATGTCGATCTGGACCTGCTTTTCCTTCTCGACGATGGAGGCGTCCAGGTCAGCTTCGGACAGCGCGGCCGGGTTCACGGCTGCGATGTGCATGGCAACCTGCTTGCCGATCGCTTCGTCGCCGCCGTTCATGGCAACCAGAACGCCGATCTTGCCCATGCCGGCGGTGGCTGCGTTGTGGACGTAGGAGACGACGGTCTCGCCTTCCAGCTTCTCCATGCGGCGCAGCGACATGTTCTCGCCGATGGTGGCGATCTTGTCGGTCAGGGTTGCTTCGACGGTTTTGCCGCCCAGATCGGCTGCTTTCAGCGCTTCGACGTCGCCGGCGCTCAGAGCGGCCTTGGCGATGCCCGCAACCATTTCCTGGAATTCGCTGTTTTTCGCAACGAAGTCGGTTTCGGAGTTCACTTCAACCGCAACGCCTTTGCCGCCTTCGACAACGACGGCCACCAGGCCTTCAGCTGCGGTGCGGCCGGATTTCTTGGCGGCTTTCGCCAGGCCTTTGGTGCGCAGCCAGTCAACCGCGGCTTCCATGTCGCCGTTGTTTTCGACCAGTGCTTTCTTCGCGTCCATCATGCCTGCGCCGGTGGATTCGCGCAGTTCTTTCACCATTGCTGCAGTGATTGCCATCTTAGGCTCTCCTCAATTCAAAAACGGATTTGGGGCAGGTGATACCCTGCCCCGCATGTCAGTTCCGTGACAGGACGGATCAGGCCTCGGCGGCTTCTTCAGCCACGGCTTCTTCAGCCGGTGCTTCTTCCAATGCGCCCAGGTCAACGCCTGCTGCGCCCAGCTGAGCCGACATGCCGTCCAGAGCCGCGCGGGCAACCAGGTCGCAGTACAGCGAGATGGCGCGCGATGCGTCGTCGTTGCCCGGGATGATGTAGTCCACGCCGTCGGGCGAGCAGTTGGTGTCGACAACAGCCACAACCGGGATGCCCAGTTTCTTGGCTTCGGCGATTGCCAGCGCTTCTTTCTTCACGTCGATGACGAACAGCAGATCCGGCACGCCGCCCATTTCGCGGATGCCGCCCAGGGAGGCCTGCAGCTTCTCCTGGTCGCGTTCCATGCCCAGACGCTCTTTCTTGGTCAGGCCTTCGGCGCCGCCCGCCATCTTCTCGTCGATTTCCTTCAGGCGGTTGATCGACTGGGAAACGGTTTTCCAGTTGGTCAGGGTGCCGCCCAGCCAGCGGTGGTTCATGTAGTACTGAGCGGACTTCTCAGCTGCTTCGGCAATCGGGCCGGCTGCCTGACGCTTGGTGCCGACGAACAGAACGCGGCCGCCCTTGGCGACGGTGTCACGGACAACCTGCAGCGCCTGGTCCAGCATCGGAACAGTCTGGGTCAGGTCCATGATGTGGATGCCGTTGCGCGAGCCGTAGATGAACGGCGACATGCGCGGGTTCCAGCGCTGAGTCTGGTGGCCGAAGTGAACGCCAGCTTCCAGCAGCTGACGCATGGTGAACTCGGGAAGAGCCATGCTATTCTTTCCTTTCCGGTTTCTATCCTCGGCGGGGGTTCAGAGCAATAGCTCCAACCGGGGGTCCGTCAGGGATGTCTCCCCTGATCAGGCCAAACCCCGCCTGCGGGTTCGTATGCGCGCCTATAGAGCAGATATTGTCAGCTGACAAGTGCCGTCCCGCAGAAATCGGCATCCTGCCCCGGATTTCAGGCTTTCAAGGCAACCTGATGGCCGCTGCGCACCAATTCCTCGGCCCGGGCGGCCAGCGCCTTGCGGTCCGGAAAGTCCGACACTTTCAGCGGCGGGTGATAGATCAGTTCCACCGCGCCTTGGCGCGGAGTGGCCAGAACCTTCAGCAAATGCGGCCCAAAGTCCATATCTCCCCACCAGCCATAAAACCGGGCGGGCGCCCCCTTGGGGGCATGGTGCACCACGGACACCGGCTGAACGTGCAGGCCATCGCGCAGATGGTCATTGAAGAAAGCGGCAAAAAGCGTTGTTTTGAAACGTAAAACACGCAACCCATCGGTTGAGGTGCCTTCCGGGAAAAACAGCAGCTTATGCCCGGCGCGCAGGCGCTGCTCGAACAGGTCTGCCTGCTCCTTGGCTTTCTTGGGGGTTCGTTCGATGAATACGGTGCCGGTGGCCCGCGCCAGCCAGCCGATGCCCGGCCATTTGGCGACCTCTGCCTTGGAGACGAAGTAAATTCGCTTGCGCGCATTCAAGGCAAAGATGTCCAGCCAGGAGGAATGGTTGGCAACAACCGGGCCGCGCTGCCGCATCAGTGTGCCGCGGGTTTGGTAGCGGATCCCCATGAGACGGAACGCATTGCGGCAGACGAACTGGGTGATGAACGGCGTGACCGGCCTCTGGAGCCCGAACAGCGGGCGTTCAACCAGGCGGACGGTCAGCAGAAGCAGCAGCCCGCCAAACACCAGCAGCGCCAGCGGCACACCGCGCAGCAGCACCAGGCACCAGCCCAGGGCAGTGATGCGGACAGGGTCCGGGGCCTCTTCACTTTGCCAGCTGACGCTCATTCCCGGCCCCGGCCTCCTGTGTAGATTTTGCGCTGCCGTTCGTTCATCCGCGCGGTGTCCAGGATCAGGCAGACATCAGTGGTGTTGAACGCATGGTCGATATAGGCGCCCTCACCGACAAAGCCGCCCAGCCGCAGGTAGGCCTTGATCAGCGCGGGCGTGTCGATCATCGCGCGCTTCCGGTCCAGATCAGCTTCGGCCACCAAATCCATGGGCTGAAACGATTTTGACCGGACGCGCAGCTCAGGCGGCGCCAAGTGGTTGTGGTGCAGCATCGCCAGCGGATTGGCCAGCTGCTGCGGATCGGTGCCATGAAAGCTGGCCACCCCGAACAGGACCTCTATCCCATGCTCCTCGACATATGCGGCGAGCCCGGACCAGAGGTGAAACATCGCCATCCCGCCGCGGTAGTCGGCATGCAGGCAAGACCGCCCCAGTTCCAGCAGCCTGCGGCCGGAGGTTTTCAGAACACTCAGATCGTATTCACTCTCGGAGTAGAACTGCCCTGCCTTCGCCGCCTGATCCTCCCGCAGCAGCCGGTAAACCCCCACGACCATGTCCTTGGCGGTATCGGTCACCAGCATGTGGTCGAAAAAAGGGTCGAACCGGTCCTGTTCCAGACCGGCCTCGTGGTCCACCATCGCGCCGCCGCCGCCCAGTTCCCGGACAAACACCTCGTACCGCAGGGCCTGGGCAGCACGCAGCTCTTCCTCCGTGTCGGCGATTTTCACAGAGAACTCCGGGGCGCGGTCTTGCATACGGTTTCCTTGCATGTTTCAGGCTTGAGCGCAGCCTGCCCTTGAGGCAAAGAGTGCGCATCATTTGAGGCTGATTTGAGGGAGTTTGTTAACCCTTCATAAACCGTTATGGCTCAAAGACGGGGATAAGGGAGACGCGCGCTCCGTCAATCACGAGCTTTCCTTGATCGGGAAAATTCACGGTGATCTTGCCGCCCGCGTTCGACTGCACCTGACCGACGCCCCATTCGGGGTGATCGGGGTGCCGGACGAACATGCCGGGGGCTAAAATAGCGTTGAGGTCATTCATTGGCGGGTGGCCCAGTTCGGAGGAAGTAGAAGTTATGGGTGTAGATAACGCCAATCTGGCTGCATTGGTAGGGTCCCGGATCTGTCATGATCTGATCAGCCCGGTCGGCGCCATCAACAACGGTCTGGAGTTGCTGGGCATGGCCGGCAGCATGTCCGGGCCAGAGCTCGAACTGATTTCCGACAGCGTGGCCAACGCCAATGCCCGCATCCGTTTCTTCCGGATCGCCTTTGGCGCTGCCGGCGACCAGCAGACACCGCGGGCCGAGGTGGTTTCCGTGCTGGAAGACGTCAGCAAGGGCGGGCGGATCAAGTACCAATGGTCGCCGCTGGAAGGCTGCACCCGCAGCGAGGCGCGTCTGGCGCTGCTGTCCGCGCTGTGCCTGGAATCGGCGCTGCCTTATGGCGGCACGGTCAAGATCTTCTGTGCTGACGGTAAATGGACGGTCATGGGCGAAGGCCGCAAGGTCACGGTCGATGATGAACTGTGGGCGCGGGTCAGCGGCGGCAATTCGAACGCTGAAATCACCCCGGCACTGGTTCAATTCGCATTGCTGCCGGAAGCGGCCAAAGAGGCAGGCCGCACTGTGCGGCTGGAGCTGAACCTGGAAAAGATCACACTGCAGTTCTGAACTGCGCGGATACTCACAAAGAAACGCCGGGCAGTTCGCCCGGCGTTTTGCATTTCTGAGGGTCAGGCGCGAGTGGTGCCGTTGCCGCGCACCAGATACTTGAAGCTGGTGAGCTGGGTGGCACCCACGGGCCCGCGGGCATGCATCTTGCCGGTGGCAATGCCGATCTCGGCACCCATCCCGAATTCGCCGCCATCGGCGAATTGAGTCGAGGCATTGTGCATCAGGATGGCGCTGTCCAGCTCAGAAAAGAATTTCTGAACCGCGGCCTCATCCTCGGTGATGATGCAGTCGGTATGCTGGGAGTGATGGGTGCGGATGTGCTGGATCGCCTCGTCAATGTCCGCGACCTGTTTCGCCGCGATGATCGAATCCAGGTATTCCTTGCCCCAATCCTCGTCGCTGGCCGTAGCCATGCCATCCGGCCCCGGAAGACCTGCCTCGGCGCGGATCTCCACGCCAGCGCCGGACAGCGCCTCCAGCACTGCCTTGCCCAGCGTGTCCGCAATATCCTGATGGATCAGCAGGCACTCAGCAGCGCCGCAGATGCCGGTGCGCCGGGTTTTGGCGTTCAGCACCACGTCCAGCGCCTTTTGCGGATCGGCGGCCTTGTCGAGGTAGATGTGCACGATGCCTTCGAGATGGGCAAAGACCGGCACCCGCGCCTCGCGCTGGACCAGCCCGACCAGGCCCTTGCCGCCGCGGGGCACGATGACGTCGACAAATTCGGTCATGGTCAGAAGTTCCTGCACCGCGGCGCGGTCGCGGGTCGGAACCAGCTGCACGGCCTCTTCGGGCAGGCCTGCAGACTTCAGGCCCTCCGCCAGGCAGGCGTGGATCGCCTGGGAGGAATGGAAGCTTTCCGAGCCGCCGCGCAGGATCACTGCGTTGCCCGATTTCAGGCACAGCGCGCCGGCATCGGCGGTGACGTTGGGGCGGCTTTCGTAAATCACGCCGATTACCCCCAGCGGGGTGCGCACACGCTGGATTTTCAGGCCGGTGGGCTGTTCCCACTCTTCCATCACTTCGCCAACCGGATCGCGCTGGTCCGCCACCGCACGCAAGCCATCGACGATGCCCTGGATGCGGGCCTCGTCCAGCATCAGCCGGTCCATCATCGCGTCCGACAGGCCCTTGTTCCTGCCAAACTCCAGATCCTTGGAATTAGCTGCGATGATCTCCGCCCGGCGGCTCCAGACCGCCTCGGCAGCGCCGATCAGGGCCGCATGTTTGCGTTCAGCGCTGGCTGTCGCCAGGACTTGTGCCGCTTGCTTTGCACGTTTGCCAAGCTCCGCCATCACGGCGGGGATATTCTCATTGTCTTTCATATGTCTCGCGCCCTTGCCGGTCCCTGTCTGGCACTTCAGTGCTTGCCGGCTGGAATAACCTATCAGGTGGTCTGATCAAAGCGCCATATCATCGCGGTGGATCAGGGCCGCGCGGCCGGGATAGCCCAGCGTGGCCTCGATCTCCTTCGAATGGCGCCCCTGGATGGCGCGGGCCTCGTCGGCGGTGTAGCGCGACAGTCCCTGCCCCAGCTTGCGCCTGTCTGGGCCGAGGATGGCCAGCGGATCACCGCGGCCAAAGTCACCCTCCACGTGACGGACGCCTGCGGGCAGCAGGCTTTTGCCGGACATCAGCGCGCGTGCCGCGCCGTCATCAATTGTCAGAACACCGCGCGTCTTCATCGCCGCGATCCAATGCTTGCGCGCAGCCTGCGGATCACCCTGCCCCGCAAACCAGGTGCAAGGTGCTCCTTCCTCTAGCGTTTTCAAGGGGTTCAATGGAGAACCTTCAGTAATCGCCATGGTGCAGCCTGCGGCAGTAGCCATTTTGGCCGCCAGCAGTTTGGTGATCATGCCGCCCTTTGACAGGCCGGAAACACCATCGCCCGCCATCGCCTCGATCTCGGGCGTGATCTCGTCAATGCGGTCGAAGCGTTTGGCATCCGGGTCCAGCGCTGGGTTCCCGCTGTAGAATCCGTCGACATCTGACAGCAGGATCAGACAATCGGCGCCAACGGTCACGGCCACCTGGGCGGCCAGACGGTCATTGTCGCCATAGCGGATCTCATCCGTGGCGATGGTGTCATTTTCGTTGACGATGGGCACCGCGCCCATGCTCAGCAGCGTCTCCAGCGTCGCGCGGGAGTTCAGGTAACGGCGGCGGTTCTCGCTGTCTTCCAACGTCACCAGCACCTGCGCGGTGGTGATCCGGTGCGGCGCCAGCGCCTCTTCATAGGCGCGTGCCAAGCGGATCTGGCCGACGGCGGCGGCGGCCTGGGATTGTTCCAGCGGCAAGTCTGCACGGGGCAGCCCCAGCACGCCACGGCCCAAGGCGATGGACCCGGAGGACACCAGAACCACATCGGTGCCGCGGGATTTCAGCCAGGCGACATCATTGGCCAGCGAGTGCAGCCAGCCGGCTCGCAGCTCTCCGGTGTCCCGGTCGACCAGCAGCGCCGAGCCGATCTTGACAACAATCCGTTTGGCCGAACTCAGGGCTGCCAAGGCTCTTCCTCCTCAGCGGGTTTCATCCGCACGCGGTCATCGTCGATTTCGGCACGCACAGCGCGCAGCACCTCGTTCAGCCCTTCGCGGCTGACGCCGGACATCATCATCACCGGCCCGCCCACGGCGGCTTCCAGCGCGGCGCGTTTCTCGTCCCGCTCCTCAGGGTCGAGGGCGTCGACCTTGTTCAGAGCGGTGATGCGGGGTTTGGTGGCCAGTTCGCCGCCATAGGCCTCGAGCTCACCAATGATGGTTTCGTAATCCTCCACCACCGTTTCCGAGGTGCCGTCCACCAGGTGCAGCAGCACCGCGCAGCGTTCGACATGGCCTAGGAACCGGTCGCCGATGCCGCGGCCCTCATGCGCGCCTTCGATCAGGCCGGGAATGTCGGCCACCACGAATTCGGTGTTGTCGATCCCCACGACGCCCAGGTTCGGGTGCAGGGTGGTAAAGGGGTAATCGGCGATCTTGGGGCGCGCGTTGGAGGTCGCCGCCAGAAAGGTCGACTTGCCTGCGTTCGGCAGGCCCAAAAGCCCCGCATCGGCAATCAGCTTGAGCCGCAGCCAGATGGTGCGCTCGACGCCCTCCTGCCCCGGGTTGGCGCGGCGCGGCGCCTGGTTGGTGGCGGACTTGAAGTGCAGGTTGCCAAAGCCGCCATTGCCGCCCTTGGCCAGCAGCACACGCTGGCCGGGTTCGGTCAGGTCGGCCAGAACGGTTTCCTGATCCTCGTCCAGGATCTCGGTCCCCACGGGGACCCGCAGGATGATGTCGTCGCCGTCCTTGCCGGTGCGCTGGCGGCCCATGCCAGACTGGCCGTTCTTGGCAAAGAAATGCTGCTGGTAGCGGAAGTCGATCAGGGTGTTCAGCCCCTCGGTGACCTCAGCCCAGACCGAGCCGCCCTTGCCGCCGTCGCCGCCGTCCGGGCCGCCAAATTCGATGTACTTTTCACGCCGGAAGCTGACGCAGCCGTTCCCGCCGGCGCCCGAGCGGATATAGACCTTTGCCAGATCGAGGAATTTCATGACAGCTCCTTAATGCGGCAGGGTCTTGCTGCCTGCCCGCGCAGTACAAGTGTCCCGCCAAGGCCCGGGGCTTTGACGGGAATGTTTCGTTTGCCTTACCGCAAAGCGCGCGCCGCGCCAATCACAGTTTTCGGCTGTAGGTCCAGGTTGGGACAGTGGCATCGCGCGCGACGGAAAAGCTCTCGGCGTCGCCAAGGTAGTCAAAGCCGCAATGGATCAGCACACGGGCCGAGGCGGGATTATCCTGAAACACCGAGGCGAACATCGCCGCGTTGTTTTGCGGATTTGCATCGACAAGCGCCTTGAGTGCCGCAGAGGCTAGCCCGGTATTCCAAAACGGCGGCGCGGTCCAATAGGACACCTCCGACTGGTTGCGGTCCATCCGCTTGAGGCCGATCACACCCTTCAGTTCGGCGTCGCCATCAACGGTGCCGTCAATCACCCAGACATCCTCGTCGCGGTCATCCGCCATGGCGCGCGCCACAAAGGCTTCTGCCGCGCCGGGCGGCAGCGGGTGCGGGATCGACCGGGTCATGCGGGCGACGCGTTCATCGCTGACATAATGCTCGATCAGACCGGCGTCAGATTTTCGCAGCGGCCGCAGAATGAAACGCTCGGTTTCGATCACCTGCTGGCACACGATTTGATCCAGGTTCATGAATGTGCTCCTCCTCTGCCGAATTTGTACGGGCGGACAATGCCCTGTTTTTTATGGCGGCCAATTTCAGATGGGCACGCCCTGCCCCGACGGCAAGACGCACCCCCTTCAAATGGGGCAAAACTTCCCGTTGGCCGGGCGTGAACACCCGGGAGCGGCAGCGCTGCATTGCGGGCAATGGCCCCTGCAGGAAAAATCATCAGATACTCGCTTACGCAAAACAGAAAAGGGGACCGGCTATATAGCCGATCCCCCTAAAGACTTCTTTACCCTTCGGGTCGGCTTACTCAGCGGCCTCCGCCACTGGGAGAACCGATACAAAGGTGCGGCCTTTCAGGCCTTTGCGGAAGCTTACAGCACCGTTAGCAGTGGCAAACAGAGTGTGGTCCTTGCCAATGCCCACGCCTTCGCCCGGCCAGAACTTGGTGCCGCGCTGACGCACGATGATGTTGCCTGCGATGGCCGCCTGGCCACCGTAGAGTTTCACGCCAAGGCGGCGACCGGCAGAGTCGCGGCCGTTACGGGAGGAACCGCCAGCTTTTTTATGTGCCATTCTCTCTCTCCTTAGCCTTTGGCCAGCTCTTTGGCCTGCTCAACCCACTCGGGCTTCACTTTGATTGCCTCGATACCAGCAATGTCGTCTTCGGACAAGGCTGCGATCTGGGCAAAGCTGGTGAGGCCTGCTTCTGCCAGTTTCTTGGCAGCTGCGGGGCCGACGCCGGTCAGCTTGGTCAGGTCGTCTGCGCCTGCAGCAGCTTCAGCGGCCGGGGCAGCTTTGGCAGCGGCTTTCGGAGCAGCTTTGGTTGCACCCGATGCCAGGATCTCGGTGATCCGGACCAGGGTCAGTTTCTGACGGTGGCCTTTGGTGCGCTTGGAGGAGTGCTTCCGGCGGCGCTTCACAAAGTTGATCAGCTTTTCGCCTTTGATCTGGTCGATCACTTCTGCCTTCACGGCAGCGCCTTCCACCAGCGGAGCGCCCACAACGGGTGCGTCGCCGCCAAGCATCAGAACTTCGTCGAACTGGATGGTGTCGCCAGCATCTGCAGCAAGCTTTTCAACGCGGAGCACATCGCCCGCCTGAACCTTGTACTGCTTGCCGCCAGTCTTGAGGACCGCAAACATGTGCGTCTTTCCTTTTCTTACCGCGTCCTACGGCCCCCCTTGCGGGCGTTCCGGCTGATGCCGCCTCGAACAGCGCGCCCGTTTGCAGGGCGGATTACAAGTGAATCCCGGCACGCGGATTCCGGGCCGGGATGCGGGCTTATGGTTCGGAATGCCAAGGCTGTCAACCGTTTTCCACAGGTAGCGCCAATGGCTTGCCGGGTTCAGATATCCTGCCCCGGTGTCAGCTCCGCCATCCGGTGGGCCAGTTCCTCAAAGCGGTTGGCGGTGATTTCATATTGCACCGCATTCAGCAGCTCGTAGACCCGCTGCATCGGCGCCTCCTCCAGCGCCTCGACATAGGTCTGGACCTCGGCGTCGGTGAACTCCTGATAGGTGTAGGCAGAGGCCGCCAGGCTGGAGGCCTGCAGGCTGAGGCGCAGGTCCCCTTCCTGCTCCTTCATCAGCGCCCGAAGGCCGTCTGCGTCCAGTTCCAGTTCGATCACACCGGCAGCGGCGGCGGCCATCAGAAAGCGGAACTGGATCTGCTGCAGCGCCTTTACGCCGGTGCCGGCCGCATCAATGGCCGTTCCCATGCGCTGGTACATGGCAACACGCTCGCTGCCTTCCTTGACCAGATCGGAGATGATCCGGTTGCCCGCCAGCTGCTTTACCTCGTCATCTTCAACCATGTGGGAGGCGTTTTCCGCCCGCACCAGGCGCTTGCCCAGATCGCTGGCGTAAAAGGCTGCGGCATGGTCCAGCGCCTCATCGTCCAGGGTCTTCTCCAGGATTTCCAGGGCAAGCCCGCGCATTTCCCGTGTATCGAACACTTCTTCGGACAAGGCGGTCCACTGGCTGCCAAAGGCACCGGTATCGAAACCCAGCATTTCCGGCGCGCTTGAGGCGGACAGCGCAATACTGTCGAGCGCCACATCAAACCCGGTCACCTCCAAGAACGTCTTCACCCGCTCCCTGTCTGCAGCCAAAGCCGGCAGGGCCGCCATGGCCAAACACAGCACAGCAAGGAAACGCACGAGCACAGCGGGGATTGGGGTAATCATCTGCATAGGGCAAATCTAGGCAAAAACCTTTGGCTGGCAACGGAAATCCGGCTTTTTTTGGCAAAGGCGCATTTCGCCCTTGCGCCGGTCCGGAATCAACATTAAACCGCGCCTCACCCCCCGCGGAGAGGTGCCGGAGTGGTCGAACGGGGCGGTCTCGAAAACCGTTGTGGGTGCAAGCCCACCCAGGGTTCGAATCCCTGTCTCTCCGCCACTTTCCCCCTGAGATCGCGACACTCTACAAAGAACGACGCGCAATAGCATGCTGCTTATACTATCAGGCGGTCTTTCCATTGAACAACAGATGGGTTCGTTTGCAAATAGACCAAAATAGTTTTCCGCATTCGGCAAACAAGTCTGCTTAGGCCAGCACGTCTTTCCGCCCAGCTCCCATTCGGCCCATTGCCACCATTGGTGGATCGTGCGGCGAGTGTCAGGTCCCCTCTCTGCCTAACGCGGTTTCCACATTTGTGTCACTTGGTCTGGTCGTCTTTTTGAGGCTCCGTGTCGGAAGCGGTGAAATCTCATGCGAACTTCACAAGTAGCATACCTTCAATAACGCACCTTATCGGACATTGAAGCGGGTCAGCGGACCCGACGCAGAGCGGCTTTCAAACTGGTGGTGTGACCGAAGGAAAATAATCGTGGCTAAACTACTTGATCCGTTTCAGCTCAAGCACCTGACGCTGCGCAACCGTATCGTAAGCACATCTCATGCTCCCAACTATGTCGAGGACGGCCACCCGCGGGACCGCTACAGGCTGTATCACGAAGAGAAGGCCAAGGGTGGCGTTGCCCTGACCATGATCGGAGGATCGACCAATATCGCCCCCGACAGCCCCTCTGTGTTCGGCCAACTCTATGCTGGCGACGACAGTATCATTCCCTGGTTCCGGAAGCTCACGGATGGCGTTCACGCGCACGGGGCCGCTGTCATGTGCCAGATCACCCATATGGGTCGCCGAACCGCTTGGGACGACGGGCATTGGCTGCCGGTTCTGGCACCCTCCGGAGTCCGCGAACGCGCACACCGCGCCTTTCCCAAAGTGATGGAACAAGAGGACATCGACCGGGTGATCGGCGATTTTGCCGCCGCGGCGCGGCGCTGTCAGCAAGGCGGGTTCGATGGGATCGAGATTCTGTCCCACTCGCACCTGCTGGGCCAGTTTCTGTCCCCCCTGACCAACCAACGCGACGATGACTATGGTGGACCTTTGGAGAACCGCATGCGCCTGACCCTGCAGGTTCTGGACGCCGTGCGCGCAGAGGTCGGCCCGAAGTTCATTCTGTCCATGCGCATCACCGGCGATGAGTTGACCGAGGGCGGGCTGAACGCCGAGGACTGCGTCGCCGCCGCCCGGATGCTGGAGGACAGTTGCCATGTCGACCTGCTCAACATCCTGGCCGGGGCGCCCTACGATGACCTTGGTCTTGCGGAATGGGTGCGCCCTATGGGCCTGCCCGCCGCCCCGCATATCACCGTGGCCGGGCGCATTCGCGAGGCCGTCAGCCTGCCGATCCTGCACGCAGGTGGCATCGCCGACATCGCAACCGCCCGCCACGCGGTTTCCGGCGGCCATGTCGATCTGGTGGGCATGACGCGCGCGCAGATGGCCGATCCCTATCTGGTGGCAAAACTCGCACGCGGGGAAGAGGAACGCATCCGCCCCTGTGTCGGCCTCGGGTATTGCGTGGACCGGGTCAATCAGGGCAAGCCCGCCGTATGCGGGCACAATGCCGCCACCGGGCGGGAGCAAACTTTGCCCCATGTCATTCCGGCCAGCAGCACCCGAAGGAAGGTGGTTGTTGTCGGCGGCGGGCCTGGCGGCCTGGAGGCCGCGCGGGTCAGTGCCCTGCGCGGTCACGATGTTGTTCTGTTCGAGGCGTCAGACCGGCTGGGTGGGCAGCTCGTTCTGGCCGCCAAGGGCATGACACGCAGGCAGGTCTGGGGCGTTGCCGACTGGCTGATTTCCGAGGTGACCGCACTCGGCGTTGGCCTCCGCCTGAATACCTATGCCGAAGCTGCTGACGTGCTCGCGGAGGCCCCGGATCTGGTCATCATTGCCACCGGCGGCTGGCCAGGGCCATTGGCCATCCCCGGCGGCGATCTGGCGCTCTCCAGCTGGGAGGTGCTTTCCGGAGAAGCGCGTGTCTCGGGCGAGGTGCTTTTGTTCGACGAGGTCGGCGACCACCCCGCCGCGGTCACGGCCGACACGCTCGCAGGCGCCGGTTACAGCGTCGAGTTTGTGACCCCCGACCGGGCGCTTCTGCATGACCTTGGCCCAACGGTCTCAGCCGTCGCCTTGCGCGATCTGGCCGCCAATGGCGTTACCTTCACCTGCCTTCAAGAACTCCACACTCTGACACGCGAGGGAAACCAGGTTCGCGTCTGCCTGCGCCATGTATTGACGGGCGATATCACCGAACGTTTTGTCGACCACGTGGTCGTCGAGCATGGCTTGACCCCAATAGATGAGCTCTATCATGACCTTAAGCCAAGCTCGCGAAACCTTGGACAGATCGACCACAAAGCGCTGATCAATGGCGTGTTCCCGTTCAAGGACGAAGAGCAGACCGGCCAGTTTCATCTGGCTCGCATTGGTGACGCAGTCGCAGGCCGCAATATGCACGCCGCAATTCTCGACGCCTTGCGTATTTGCAATTTGGTCTGAACAAAACCACGCGCATCTATTGCTGAAGGTGGGGAGCGGACGTTCAAGCAGAACGCAGAGAATGGCCGGAAACCGCCCTTTCAGAAAGACTCCTCCCTATTGAGCGAGCGCTCAATAGGCGCATCCAGCTCCGCTTACTGTGACACTTTTCTATGACACCCCTGCCTTCTTTCTGTGCCGAGATTGCCTAATCCACCGTCACAAAGTCCTTATTTTATTGATGTAAACCTTCTGCGCACGTCCTCGGAAACGGTCTCGAAAACCGTTGTGGGTGCAAGCCCACCCAGGGTTCGAATCCCTGTCTCTCCGCCACTTTCCCCTATAGACCGCCTCCCAATCAACACGTGCTTCCCCCACGGAATGATGCTTCGCGTTTGCCCCTGCCGCTTGGACTGCCGATAGCAGCTTGCCTGAAAGTCTTTATCTAACACCACTCAATTAAACGAAAAAAGGCCGGACGTTTCCGTCCGGCCTACGGCTATTCGTGCCTTGCGCGGATCAGGCGCGGCGGCGGCGTCCGCCGGCGCGGCCGCCACGGCCGCGGGTCTCTTCACCTTCGGCTGCCGGCGGCTTGTTGAACTTGATCCAATCACCGCCGTGCGGGTCGTTGTTGGTCAGCAGGTTGGCGGCACGGATGGCCTCCATTTCCTTGCCGGCGCGCGGCTGGGTCGATCCCAGGCCGAACATGGTCACAAACGCCTCGTCATCCATGCCTTCCGGCAGGATGATGCCGGCCGCTTCGACCAGGGCCTTCTTTTCGGCGATTGCCTTCTGTGTAACCGGCAGCGCCACCGGGTTCATGATCGCGGAGGTCATGCCCGCACCCATTGCCATTGGCAGGAAGGCGTTGTTGATGCCGTGACGGTTCGGCAGGCCGAAGGAGATGTTGGACGCACCGCAGGTGGTGTTCACGCCCAGTTCTTCGCGCAGGCGGCGGACCAGGGCGAACACCTGCTGGCCAGCGGTCGCCATGGCGCCGATCGGCATCACCAGCGGGTCAACCACGATGTCATGCGCAGGGATGCCGAAATCGGCTGCGCGCTCGACGATCTTCTTGGCCACCGCGAAACGGACATCGGGGTCTTCCGAGATGCCGGTGTCGTCGTTGGAGATCGCCACGACCGGCACGTTGTACTTCTTGACCAGCGGCAGAACGTGCTCCAGGCGCTCTTCCTCGCCGGTGACGGAGTTCAGCAGCGGGCGGCCTTCGGCTGCCTGCAGGCCGGCTTCCAGCGCGCCCGGAACCGAGGAGTCGATGCACAGCGGCACATCGGTGAGGCCCTGCACCAGCTCGACGATCTTGGTCATCAGCGGCGGCTCGGTCTCGTTCGGGTTCGGGTTCGAGTTGTAGACCACGCCCGCGTTGATATCGAGGATGTTGGCGCCAGCCATCACCTGGGCCAGCGCGTCCTTCTCGACGGTGGAGAAATCGCCCGCTTCCAGCTCGGCCGCCAGCTTCTTGCGGCCGGTCGGGTTGATGCGTTCGCCGATCACGCAGAACGGCTGATCAAAGCCCAGGATCGCGGTTTTGGTTTTTGATTCTACGACTGTACGGGTCATTGTTGATCCTTAGGAGTTGACCGGCTTCGCCGAGGCGCCGCCGTTGTTGATGGCCCAGGTGGCATTGCTCTTGATGCCGCCCAGCGGGAAGAAATGAACGTTGGTGATATTGAAATCCGGGTTTTCGGCCTTGTAGGCCGCCAGTTCGGCAACAACGTCGGTCGGCTCATAAGGCAGCAGCAGCTTGGACACGTCCATTGCGCGCTTCTGCAGGACCTTCAGCGACGGACCCACGCCGCAGGCAATCGCGAATTTGATCAGGGTCTGCAGCTTGGCCGGGCCGGCGATGCCGATGTGGATCGGCAGGTCAACACCTGCCGCCTTGAGGCCGTTTGCCCACGCAATGATCGGCTTGGCTTCGAAGGCGAACTGGGTGGCCAGCGCCATCTTGGCGTCGGTGCGCTCGGAGAATTTCTGCTTCCACTGCACTGCTTCGGAGACGTTCTTGGTGGAGCCGTCCGGGTCGATGTCCTTGTTGCCTTCCGGGTGGCCGGCAACGTGCAGGTTGGTGAAACCAGCTTTGTCGAACAGGCCGGTTTCCAGCAGCTGCATGGAGCTGTGGAAGTCGCCATGCGGCTTGGCCACGCCGCCAGCCAGCATCAGCGCCTGCTTGACGTCGGCTTCGCCCTGGTAGCGGGCAATCCAGTCGGCCAGGGTGGCCTCGTCCTTGATGATACGCGCCGGGAAGTGCGGCATCACCGGGAAGCCTTCGGCGTTGAGGCGCTTGGCGGTGGCCACCATGTCCTCGATCGGGGTGCCTTCGATGTGCGCGATGTAAACGCGGGTGCCGGCCGGCAGCAGGTCGCGGAAATCGTCGACCTTCTCGGCGGTGCGCGGCATCACCTCGATCGAATAGCCCTGCAGGAAGGCCTCGACCTGCGGGTTGACGGGCTGGGCAGCGCCAGAGTCACGTTTTTTAAAGTTCAGCAAAGCCATCACGGCCTCCCATAAGTGGTGTCAGGCTCACGCCCATCCGTCATTTGCGATCAGCGCCTTCAGGCGGTCCTGATCGTATTCCGTTTCCAGGCGGGTTGCTTCGGCCTCGGCAATCTCGGCAGCCTCGCCCTCGGCAGCAAACGGCTCGGCCTTGCGCCACTCGGCAAGATAGGCGTCTGCGTCCTTGGCGTTCACCTTCATGGCCGCGCGGTCGATGGCCTGCTCGAACCGCTCTTCGAGCTGCCGTTTGGCGCCGCGGCGGCCTTTGCCAACGATGACCTGCGCGGGGATATCGCGCCAGTATACGATCGTAACGTCGGGCATGCCTTGCTTTCCTCCTAGCCTGGATAGACCACGTTCTAGTGCGGTGGCGCTCAGTAAGTTGGTCGATTTTCGACAACACGATGGGATTGAGCGACGTTTTGCTGCCGGGACACTAGCTTTGTGCACCTTCGAATGCCACAGGGGTTTTCCGCCAAAATATTCATGTGGATTATGAGAAACCCGCTAGGCGGCGGAAATTGCTCCGCTTCTGGCGGCTGGAGCTTGCACCGCCGCAGCTGCGCACCTATTGTCACAGTTAACACGATAATCGGAGGGCGTGAATCATGGCGCCCAGGCGCTCGAAAGGTGCGGGCGCGTTTCCCAAGGCGGTTGAGACCCCTGCACCGGCCCGGCCCGATCCCGACGCGCTGTATGCGGCGCTGGATCTGGGTACAAATAGCTGCCGCATGCTGATCGCCCAGCCCAAGGGCAGCGGCATTCATGTGGTGGACAGTTTCTCCAAGTCGGTGCAATTGGGCGCCGGGCTGGAGCGGACCGGACGGCTGTCGCGGTCTTCGATGGCGCGCACCATTCAGGCGCTGCGGATCTGTCAGCAGAAACTGAAACGCAACAAGGTCAAACGGATGCGGCTGGTGGCGACCGAGGCCTGCCGCCGGGCGAAGAACGCGCGCGATTTTATCCGGCAGGTGAAACGGGAGACCGGCCTGACGCTGGAAATCATCCAGCCGGAGGAAGAGGCGCGGCTTGCGGTAATCTCCTGCGCGCCCTTGGTTTCGACCAAAACGGAACAGCTGCTGGTCGTCGATATCGGCGGCGGCTCGACCGAGCTGGTGTGGATCGATATCTCCTCGGTGCCGCGGCGCGACCGGCCGTCGGCCATCATGCGGCTGCATAACGGGTTCCACACGACCGAGAGCCCCTTCCCGGCGGCCAAGGTGGTGGACTGGATTTCCGTGCCGCTGGGGGTGGCAACCTTGCGCGATCAGTTCAACGATGTGGAGGATGATGCCGCCCGCTTTGCACTGATGAGCTGGTTCTTTGAGGAAAACCTGGCGGATTTTGCGCCCTACAAGGACGAGCAGACGCGCGAGGGCTTTCAGATCGTTGGCACCTCCGGCACCGTGACAACAGTTGCCGCATCGCATCTGGGGCTCAAACGCTATGACCGCACCAAGGTGGACGGTCTGCGGATGACCAGCGATCAGATTGACAAGGTGATCCGGGGTTATCTAGAACTCGGCCCTCAGGGCCGCCGCCGCGACCCCCGCATCGGCGAGGACCGGCAGGCTCTGATCATGTCCGGCTCCGCCATCCTGCAAGCGCTGCTGCGCTGCTGGCCCACCGACCGGCTGTCGGTTGCGGACCGCGGGCTGCGCGAGGGCCTGCTCTATGCGCAGATGAGCGCGGATGGCGTTCTGGAGGACGGCCCCTACTAGGCGGGGCCGGAAAAATTGGATTTTTCCGGGCCGGAATTTTTTGCAAAATTCCGCACCCCGGCGCAAATGGTGGCGGAAATGGCTAAGACACCGACAGGTAAAAACACATCCGGTCGCGGACAGCGCGACCTGAAGGTCAAGGTGAAGTCGGCCCGCGGACGCAAGCTCAGCTCGACCCGCTGGCTGCAGCGGCAGTTGAACGACCCCTATGTAAAACGGGCCCAGGCCGAGGGTTACCGCGGCCGCGCCGCCTACAAGATCATGGAGCTGGACGACAAATTCCGGTTCCTGGTCAATGGTGCCCGTGTTGTCGACCTGGGCTGCGCGCCGGGCGGCTGGGCCCAAGTTGCGGTCAAGCGGATCAATGCCCTGGGGGAAAAGCCGGGCAAGGCGGTCGGCCGCATCATCGGCGTCGACCTGCAGGAGGTCGAGCCGCTGGCGGGGGCCGAATTCCACCAGCTCGACTTCATGGACGACGGCGCCGACGACAAGGTCAAGGAATGGCTGGGCGGCAAGGCGGATGTGGTGATGTCGGACATGGCGGCGGCCAGCTCCGGCCACAAGCAGACCGACCATCTGCGGATCATCTCGCTGTGCGAAACCGCGGCCTATTTTGCCTTTGACGTGCTGGAAGAGGGCGGCACCTTTGTCGCCAAGGTTCTGGCCGGCGGTGCCGAGGGCGAGCTTCAGAAGCTGCTGAAGCAGAAGTTCACAAAGGTGATGAACATGAAGCCGCCCTCCTCGCGGTCGGACAGCTCCGAGAAATTTGTCGTCGCCACTGGATTCCGCGGCTAAGCGGGATCAGACAGGCCGGTTGTGCGGGGTTGTCAGCGACCGGCTTGCCAGCGTGCGCAGCAGGATCGCTTCCTCGCCGTCGTCATCAGTCAGCCGCGAGACCCGCAGCTTGCGGCTGACGCGGCTGGCCATTTCACGCTGGCGCATCAGCTCGAACAGGCGCATGTCGCGCAGTTTGCTTTGCAGTTTTGTCATGATGGCCCCTTCTGGTTACGCTGCTTTCTTGCAGAGGTAAAAGGGGATTGAGCCGGAAGCTGGGCTCAATTGTGGCAAGGCTGCCTTATTGTTGCAAATACGGAAACAGTTGCACAAAACCCGCAGATGTCAGATCCGTCCCATCCCGTTGGCCATGTCTATCAGCGCCCCGTTGAATTCAGCCCCCAGGATCAGAATGACCGAGTTCAGATAAAGGAAGATCATTGCCGCCATTGCTCCGGCGAGGCCGGCATAAGTGGCTGAGTACTGAGCAAACGAGCTCACATAGATCGCAAAACCGCTGCCGCAGGCCAGCCACAGCAGCAGGGTCAGCACCGCGCCCGGCAGGATCCGCCGCAGCCGGTGCACCCGGCCTGGCAGCAGGATGTGAAAGGCCAGCACCGCGCCGACGGGCAGCGCCAGTGCCAGGATACCGCTCAGCCCCTGCTCCCAGCCCTGCGGCACGGTGGCAAAGGGCAGCAGCTTGGTGATGTGCCGCACATACAGCGGCAGGAAAACCTCGAAAAAGGCCACTGCCAGAACGCCTGCCCCACCCATGATGACCAGCCCGATGCACAAGGCCCGCGCGCGCCAGAACGGCCGGGTGTCGGTGTCATGATAGGCCTGCACCATGGCCACCCGCACCGCATCAACACCGTTGGACGCAAAGTAGAGCGCGAACAGGCCCCCCAAGGTCACAAGCTGGGTGTTTGATGTTCGCAGCACCGCCTTCAGTTCGGTCAGAATTGGCCGCGCCACGGCGTCCGGCCAGACGCTGAAAACCTGCTCGGTCATCAGGTCCATCTCCACCTCTTGCGACAGCATCTCGGCGACCGTGCCCGCCAGCGCAACCGTGAACAGAACAAAAGGAAACAGCGCCAGCATCATCGACATCGCGATATGGCTGCTCATGACCCAGCCGTTCTTCCGGTCGAAACGGCGGGCGGCGGTCAGCAAAGCTGCGGGCCAGCGGCTCAGAGGGGGCAGGATCGGCATGCAGGCAAGGTTCCACAGCCGCCGGCAAATATCCAGCAGCAATGACCCTTTATGCGGTTTTACTGATCCCTGTAGCATAACCGCCTATGGCGTGCAGGCGGTTCGCATACTAGGTAAATGCAAAGGTGCTAATTCGGGGTTCCGGAATGTTCTGGCTAATTTTCAGCACGGGCGTGCTGATCGCAACCTGGACGGCGGCCGGGCTGGCCGCCCTGAGCGCGGCCCGGACGGCCCGCACACCGCAAGGAGCAATCGGCTGGGTGGTGTTCCTGCTGGCAGCGCCAGTCGTTGCCCTGCCCGCTTACATGATCTTCGGGCATCACAGGTTCAGAGGTTATTGGAAAGCCCGCCGCCGCGCGGAACAGGCGGTGATTGCCACCCGCAATTATACCAGCGCCCAATCTGAGGACGCACATGAACTGCCGGTCAACACCAGCCCGTTTGAAGTGATTGCCGGCATGAACGTGTGCCGCGGCAATGGCATGACGCTGCTTGCCGATGGTCCGGAAACCTTCAAAGCCATCTTCGAGGCTGTTGAAAACGCACAGGAATACATCCTTGTGCAGTATTATATCCTGCATGCGGACGACTTGGGCATGGCGCTGCAAAAACGGCTGATCGCCGCGGCAGAGCGCGGGGTGACCATCTGGTTCATGACCGACAGCATCGGCAGCCGCAAGCTGCCGCGCGCCTACACCAGCGCGCTGGAGGACGCCGGTGTCAATCTCATCGACCCGGCGGTTCAGCGGGGCCCCTGGCACCGGCTGCGGATCAACTTCCGCAATCACCGGAAAACCGTTGTCGTGGACGGCCGCATCGGGTTTACCGGCGGCCTGAACGTCGGGGATGAATATATGGGGCTTGACCCCGCTTTTGGTCCGTGGCGCGACACCCATGTGCGCCTCACCGGTCCAGTGGTTCAGCAGCTTCAGCTTTCGTTTGCGGAAGACTGGCACTGGCGCACCCAGGAACCGGTTCTGGACTTGCTGAACTGGGAAGCTTCCGTTTCGCCGCAGGACCGCCCGGCCCTGATTGCCTCCACCGGGCCCGGTGACACCACCGGCAACGGCTCGATGCTCTACTTCTCCGCCATTTCTGCGGCGGAGGAGAGAGTGTGGCTGGCCTCGCCCTATTTCGTTCCGGATCAGGATGTCTTTGCCGCCTTGAAGCACGCGGCGTTGCGCGGACTGGATGTCCGGATCCTGTTGCCGGAAACCGTCGATCATGTCCTGCCTTGGCTTGCATCTTTTGCCTATTTCGACGAACTGCGGGACGCAGGCGTGCGCATTATGCGCTACCAGGGCGGCTTCATGCATCAGAAGTGCTTTGTGGTTGATGACACGATCTCAGGTGTTGGCACCGCCAATCTGGACAACCGCTCCTTCCGCCTGAATTTTGAGACGATGGCGCTGTTCTTCGACCAGAATTCCGCCACGCAAATTGCAGCAATGCTGGGTCAGGATTTTCAACGCTCTACCGAGCTTAGCGTGCCGCTGGAGCGCCAGAAACTCAGCATCCGGCTGCTGGCCCCGGTGGCCCGGCTGCTGGCTCCGGTGCTTTAATCCTCGTGGTCATCCGTCTGGCCATTCAGGGAAAACAGCCGTCCCATAGCGCTGACCAGAAAGGCCGTGCTGATGCCGAAGCCGAACAGCCCGGTTACGGCTGCAAAGGCGGCAAAGATCCGCAGCGCCGGCCCCAGCACCACATCTCCGTAGCCCAGCGTGGTATAGGTCGCGAGCGAGAAATAGACGGAGGTGTTCCAGTCATCAAGCGCGCCAACCAGAACAAAGGCCGAGGACCAGATCCACACCTGAGCAGTGTGGCCGCCAAGAATGATGAAGATCGCTGCCACCAGCATCAGGCCGATCTGCCATCGCCGGTAGGGTTTGGCAAAGCGGGCGGACAGCTTGTTCAGAACTGACGCACACCAGACCAGAACCGAGATCTCCAGGATCAGACAGACGCTCAGATAGATCGAGCCCCACAGCAACTGGTTCCACAGTGTCATTCCGGCCCTCGTGTCCGTCGGTAGCCTGGCCACTCCTGGCCGCTCAATTGGTTTCTGTTCTTAAACACTTGTATCAAGGATCGCCAGCAGCGGGCATCCGGCCCTGTCTTTGTGCCGCACTGGACTTCCAAGGGCCAGAGGTATTGAGTGCATTTGCAGGAACGGACGGCCAAACGCCGGAGGATGCCGCAGGATGGTTCTGAAAATCCGCAACGTGACCAAGGCTTATCCTGGCCAAACCGCAGAAACCGCGGTGCTGCGCGGCGTCTCCCTGGACCTGGCAGCCGGAACCAGCCTGGCCCTGACGGGTGACAGCGGTTCCGGCAAAAGCACCCTGCTGCACCTGGCCGGAGCGCTGGACCATTTCGACAGCGGCGAGATCGAGGTCGGAGAGACGCGTCTCTCAGACCTCGGCGACAGCCAGCGCGCGGCGCTTCGCAGGCAAGATGTTTCTTCTGTTTTCCAGCAATTTAACCTGATCCCTTCACTCGCCGTCCGGCAGAACATCTCACTGCATGCGCGGCTTGGGGGCCGCTGGGACGCGGTTTGGGGCCAGCAGCTGGCAGACCGTCTCGGCCTGTCCGCGCTTCTTGACCGCTATCCGGAGCAGCTTTCAGGCGGCCAGCAGCAACGGGTTGCAATCGGGCGCGCCCTTGCTTTGCGTCCCAAACTGCTGCTGGCCGATGAGCCGACCGGGAACCTGGACGAGACCGCCAGCGCGGCGGTGATGGAGCTGATGCTGGAGCTGGTCCGGGAAAGCGGTGCCGCACTGTTCCTTGTCACGCATTCCGCGGCCATTGCACAGATGCTGGACCGGCAGCTGCACCTCAAACACGGCAAGGCGGCATGATCCGCGCCGCGCTGACAGCCATTCTGTCCCATTGGCGGCGCCACCCGCTGCAGCTGGCGACATTGATCATCGGGCTGGCTTTGGCGACTGGCCTGTGGTCGGCAGTTCAGGCGATCAATGGCGAGGCCCGCGCCAGCTATGCCCGGGCGGCGGAGCAGCTGGGCACGGCCGGGGCTGACCGGCTGGTGCCGGATAGCGGCGGTATCCCGCTGCACCAGTATGCAGACCTGCGCCGGGCGGGCTGGACCCTGGCGCCGGTGCTGGAAGGCACCATCAGGTTCGGGCGGCAAAGCTTTGATATCATGGGCGTTGATCTGCTCAGCCATCCGCTGGTCGCGGACTTGGCAGCGGCTGCAGAACAGGACGGCGCGCCGCCATTGGACGCGCTGCTGTCGCCGGGCCGCTTCTTTGCGCATCCGGACACTGCGGCGGAGCTTGCGGCCGTACAACAGCAGCACCCGGTCAGCCAAACAAGCGCCTTGCCCCGCGGTGTGCTGGTGGCCGATTTAAGCCTGGCCAGCCGCCTGCTGAAACAGCCGGACACGCTGAGTTACCTGCTGGTCTTTCCAAACCAGATCCCAGGCCTGGCACCGCTGGCAGAGCTCGCCCCAGGGCTTTCCCGCGTTGCCGCCCAAAGCGCAGCGGCGGATACCGCGCGGCTCACCGACAGTTTTCACCTCAACCTGACCGCCTTTGGCCTGCTTTCCTTCGCGGTCGGGCTGTTTATCGTGCAGGGCACCATCACCCTCAGCCTGGAGCAGCGCCGCGGGTTGATCAGAACGCTGCGCGGGCTTGGTGTGCCGATGCAAGTCCTGGCCGGCCTGTTTGCCGCGGAACTGGCGGCGGTTGCTTTGATCGCGGGCGCGGCAGGTCTGGCAGGCGGCTATCTGGTAGCGGCGGCGCTCTTGCCGGACGTCAGCGCGACGCTGGCCGGGCTGTACGGGGCGCCGGTCGATGGCAGCTTGTCCCTGCGCCCGGGCTGGGTGCTGTCCGGGCTGGCCATGGCGCTTGGCGGTACATTCCTGGCCGGGGCAAAGGCGCTTTTCGAGATGTGGCGGATGCCGCTTCTGGCGGCACCAGCGACCCTGGCCCGCGGGCAGCAGGCTGGCCGGTCGCATTTATTGTCTGCTGCCGCCGGTGTCGCTTGCATCGTGGCAGGCTGCACAATTCTCGCAATTTTCCAAGGACTTGTCGCAGGCTTCTTTTTCCTTGGCGGCCTGATGCTGGGCGCTGCTTTGCTGCTGCCCTTGCTGATTTCCGCAGGCCTCCGGCTGGGCGCGCGGCTGGCCCGGCGTCCATATGCGGAATGGCTTTGGGCCGATACGCGCGCCCAGCTGCCGGGCATGTCGCTTGCGCTGATGGCGCTGCTGCTGGCGCTGGCGACCAATATCGGCGTAGGAACAATGGTTTCCAGTTTCAGGCTCACCTTCGTGGGCTGGCTGGACCAGCGCCTGGCGGCTGAGGTTTACGTCACCGCCGGAAGCGACGCCCAGGGCGCAGAGATTGCGCATTGGCTCGACAGCCAAGGGATTACTGCGCTGCCCATCCGCCGCAGCGATGTTCGGTTCAAAGGGGCGCCGCTGCGGATCTATGGCGTGGTGGACGATGCGACTTACCGGGAAAACTGGCCGCTGCTGGAGGCCCTGCCGCAAGTTTGGGACCGGCTGGCGGCCGGAGAGGCTGTGCTGGTCAACGAGCAGCTTGCCCGCCGCCACGATCTGGCACCTGGCGGAATGCTCCAGCTAGAGCCCGGATGGGAGCTGGCCATCGCCGGGATCTATTCCGACTATGGCAACCCCAATGGCCAGGCTCTCGTCGCGCTGCACCAGTTGCTTGCCCGCGCACCTGATGTTCCTAACCGGCAGTTCGGCCTGCGGCTGCCGCCGGAGGAGGTTCCGCAGCTTGTCAGCGCCATGCGGGAGCGGTTTGAAATCCTGAGGGAAAACATCATCGATCAGGCGAGCCTCAAGGCGCGGTCACTGGCCGTGTTTGACCAGACATTTGTCATCACTGCAGCGCTCAACCTGCTGACGCTTGGGGTGGCTGCCTTTGCCATGCTGACGAGCCTGCTGACCTTGTGGAGCCAGCGCCTGCCGCAGCTGGCGCCGGTCTGGGCAATGGGGCTCAGCCGCCGCCAGCTGGCCGCAACCGAAGTGCTGCGCAGCCTCTTGCTCGCCGCGATCACCGCGGTGCTGGCGTTGCCGCTGGGGCTGATCCTGGCCTGGGCGCTGCTGGCGGTGATTAATGTCGAGGCCTTTGGCTGGAAGCTGCCCATGCATGTATTCCCGGGCGACTGGCTGCGGCTGTTCCTGCTGGCGCTGCTGGCCGCCGTGGTGGCCGCCGCCCTGCCCGCGCGCCGGCTCAGCCGGCTGGATCCGGCCGAACTGCTCAAGGTGTTTGCCAATGAACGCTAGAATTACACTCGCGCTTGTTTTCGCTGGTTGCGCTTCGGCTGCGCAGCCTCAAGGCTATGCCGGGTTGGGCACCGAGGCTGAAGGTTTTGCCATTCCGCAGCGAGGCCACCAGTTGACCTTTCCGGAAGACCACGGAGCGCACCCGGATTTCCGTATTGAATGGTGGTACTTGACCGCAAATCTTGAAGGCGCGGATGGCCAGGATTACGGCATCCAGTGGACGCTGTTCCGCTCGGCGCTCGCACCGGGCGAAGGCAATGGCTGGCAGAGCCCGCAGATCTGGATGGCCCATGCGGCGGTGACCGGGCCGGATCAGCACCTGTTTGCCGAACGCATTGCGCGCGGCGGCATCGGCCAGGCAGGTGTCACATTACAGCCCTTCGTGGCCTGGATCGACAACTGGCAGATGGCTTCCACCGGAAAATCTCTTGAGAGCCTGAAGCTTACGGCCTCGGGTGAAACCTTCTCCTATGATCTTCAGCTCACGGCGGATGGGCCTCTGGTGCTGCATGGGGAGGACGGCTACTCCGTCAAATCCGCAAGCGGCCAGGCGAGCTATTACTACTCCCAGCCGCATTACCAGATCACCGGCACCGTGACGCTTCCGGACGGTGCGGTTGAGGTCACGGGCCATGGGTGGCTCGACAGGGAATGGTCCAGCCAGCCGCTGGCTGAGGATCAAAGCGGGTGGGACTGGTTTTCGCTCAGCTTTGAGAGCGGTGCCAAACTGATGGGGTTTGTCCTACGGGGTGAAAGCGGTGATTTCACTTCCGGCACCTGGATTTCTGCTGATGGGACGGCTGAGCCGCTTGAGCCGGGGACCTTTCAGGCCAATCCTCTGGAATTCAGCGAGGTACAGGGCCGGAGGATCCCGACACGCTGGAGCGCAAGCCTGCCGCAGAAAGGTGTTTCCGTGGAAGTCCAGGCACTTAACCCTCAAAGCTGGATGGGCACCTCGTTTTCGTATTGGGAGGGGCCTGTTGCTGTCACCGGCAGCCACACCGGCAAAGGCTACCTTGAAATGACCGGGTACGAATAAGGGCGCCCGAAGGCGCCCCCAAGGTCTTCAGCGAACCACAAAGACCGAGCAATCCGAGTGCCGGATCACCCGGGCCGCATTGGGCCCGAGCAGATAGTCCTTCAGGTCCGGCTTATGCGCGCCGATCACGATCAGCCCGCTGCCCGCTGTTTCGGCAACTTTCAGGATTTCCTGGTACGCTGTGCCGGTGGCCACCAGATGGCGCACCTTGGCATTGCGCTCTTCCCCCAGCACCTTCCTGCACAGATCCTGCAGCCGCTTGGTGGCATCCTCTACCGCCTTTTCGTGGTGGTGCTCTTCGAAAAAGCCCGACACCCAGCTCTCGCCAAAATCCGGCAGGACGTTGACGACATCCAACTGGGCGCCGTCTAGGTCCGCCAGCCTGGCGGCCTCGGTCAGCACCTTCTCGTCCAGGGCCTGATCGCTCAGTTCCAGGGCACACAGAACGGGTTTGCTCATGCCGGTACTCCTTCCTGTTCAGGCGCGCGCCCGCGCTGCAGAAACGCAATCAGCGCCACCAGCAGCAGCGCCGGGATGAAGATCAGTTCCTTGGGCAGCTGGCTGGCCGGGGCCTGGATAGCGATGATCTGCACCGGCTCGTCGGCGTAGAAGTCAAAGCTTTCCAGACTGGGCGCAACCGGAGTGCCGAACATCGGCTCCTCCAGTTTTACCACGCCGTCCTCTTCCAGAAGAAGCAGGCCGTAGGCATCCACCGCCTGCTGGCCGCCGCTGCCGTCGGCCGTCAGAAGCAGCGTGGTGGAGGTGATCCCGGAGGTGTCGAAATCAGGCCCTTCCACGGTGATCCGCAGCTCTGCGCCTGCCTCAGCCTCATCCAGCGCCTGCACCAGCTGGGCCGGCGGCACTTCGGTAAACGGCGGCATGATCCGGTCCATGAAGAAGTCCGGCCGGAACAGCGCAAAGGCGGCAAAGATCAGCAGGACGCTTTCATAGATCCGGTTGCGGCTGATGAAGTAGCCCATGGTGCCCGCGGTGAAGACCAGGATCGCGATGGTCGCTGATATGGCGACCAGGATCCCCTGTATCCAGTTCACATCAATCAGCAGAAGATCGGTGTTGAAGATGAATACAAACGGCAGCGCCACAGTCCGAAGGCTGTAGAAGAAGGCGGTGAACCCGGTGCGGATTGCATCGCCGCCCGAAACAGCCGCCGCCGCAAAGCTGGCAAGCCCCACTGGCGGCGTCACATCGGCCATGATCCCAAAATAGAACACGAACAGATGCACGGCGATCAGCGGCACGATCAGGCCGGACTGGGCGCCTAGCTCTACCACCACACCGGCCATC
Organism: Leisingera coralii; assembly: GCF_049056525.1. Classification (NCBI taxonomy): domain Bacteria; kingdom Pseudomonadati; phylum Pseudomonadota; class Alphaproteobacteria; order Rhodobacterales; family Roseobacteraceae; genus Leisingera; species Leisingera coralii. The sequence continues at coordinate 81,220 of NZ_JBHUPT010000040.1, forward strand.
AGAGAGCTGACGACGATGTAGTTGGCAGTGGTCGGCAGACCCATGCCCAGAACCAGCGACAGGAGGCCGACCATCACCAGCATCAGGATCAGGTTGCCGCCCGAGATGAACTCGACCAGCTCTGACATCACCTGCCCCACACCGGTCAGCGTCACGGTGCCCACGATCACGCCTGCGGTGGCCGTGGCCAGCGCGATGCCGATCATGTTGCGGGCACCGTCGATCAGCCCGTGCCACAGGTCGCTGACACCCTGCATGAAGGCATTGGCCATGTCGCTCTGGCCGCGGAAGATGGCCTTGAGCGGTTTCTGGGTCAGCAGGATCACGAACAGCAGCGCGGTGGCCCAGAATGCGGACAGGCCGGGCGACTTCTGCTCGATCATCAGGAAGTAGACCAGCACGATGATCGGCAACAGGTAATGCAGACCTGCCTTGTAGATCTCTGCCACGACGGGCAGCTCGACCTCTTCGGCATTTGGGTCATCCGGCACCAGGTCATCTACACCAGCGGCCAGCCACAGCAGGGCGAAATAGGCCGCCACAACGAGTGCCGACAGGGTCAGCCCGGAGGCGCCCGGCATGGCCGCGACGATCCACTTCACCGGATACTGCACGCCATAGCAAAGTGCTGCGAAGCCGGCAAAGAACAGCGCCATGCCGCCAATGGTGCGGCCCATGGACACCACCCGGTTGCCCAGTGTCGGCATGTTCCGCTTCACCGCCTCCAGGTGCACGATGTAGACCAGCGCAATGTAGGAGATGGCGGCCGGCAGGAAGGCGTGGGTGATCACCTCGACATAGGAGATGCCGACGTACTCGACCATCAGGAAGGCCGCAGCGCCCATCACCGGCGGCATGATCTGCCCGTTCACGGAGGACGCAACCTCGACCGAGCCCGCCTGTTCTGACGTAAAGCCCACTCGCTTCATCAGCGGGATGGTGAAGGTCCCGGTGGTGACCACGTTGGCGATCGAAGAGCCGGAGATCAGGCCAGTGGCGGCAGAACCCACCACGGCCGCCTTGGCGGGGCCGCCGCGCAGGTGCCCAAGCGCGCCAAAGGCCATCTTGATGAAGTAGTTGCCAGCGCCCGCCTTATCCAGAAGCGCGCCGAACAGAACGAACAGGAACACGAACTTGGTGGAAACCCCCAAGGCAATGCCGAACACGCCCTCAGACGTGATCCACATGTGGCTCATCGCCTTTTTCAGGCTGGCCCCTTTCCAGCGGATCACTTCGGGCACGTATTCCGATGAGCCGAAGAAAACATAGAGAAGGAAGATCGTCGCGATGATTGCCATAGCCGGCCCCAGCGCGCGGCGGGCGGCCTCGAACAGCAACAGAAGGCCGGCCAGCGCAAACCACTTGTCCACGTCATCGGCAAGGCCGCCGGAGTCGACGATTTTTTGATAGAAGATATAACCGTAAAGCGCGATGGCGGTGCCCGCGATTGCAAAGATCCAGTCCTGCACCGGGACATAATCGCGCGGGCTGGATTTAAGTGCGGGATAGGCGGCAAAGGCCAGGAAAATGGCAAACGCCAGATGGATTTGCCTTGAATTGTTGATCACGCTGCCCGGCAGCAGCTGATTGGCCAGCGGCGAGGCCAGCACGACTTGGAAAACCGACCAGATGACTGCGACGATCGCCAGGAACAGCCCTACACTCCCCACCGGGGCGCGGGCGCCGGCGTCGGAAGACGCGACCAGTTCCTGCAGCTCTTCTTCGCTGAGCGGTCGATTTCCCTGAGCATCGGATGTCATGGATAATCTCCCCTTGGGCCGGCCCAAAGCGGCGCGGCCTCAGATTCCCTCCCCGGACCCGGGGCTGGAAACGGGGCGCTTATGCGCCCCGTCCCATCGTTTCAGCGGATTACTCGATCCAGCCTTTTTCTTTGTAGTACTTGGCCGCGCCATCATGCAGCGGTGCCGACAGGCCGTCCGCGATCATCTCTTCCGGCTTCAGGTTCGCGAATGCCGGGTGCAGCTTCTGGAAGGCCTCGAAGTTTTCGAAGACCGAGCTGACGACCGCGTAAACCGCTTCCTCGGACACGTCTGCCGAGGTCACGAAGGTCGCGCCCACACCAAAGGTTTTCACGTCTTCATCGGTGCCGCGGTACATGCCGCCGGGGATGGTGGCGGTGCGGTAGAAGGAGTTGTCGCCAACCAGCTTGTCGACAGCTTCGCCATCAACGGTCACCAGCACCGAGTCACAGGCCGTTGTGGCTTCCTGAATGGAGCCGGACGGATGGCCAACAGTGTAGATCATCGCGTCGATCTGGTTGTCGCACAGCGCCGCGGACTGCTCTGCCGCCTTCAGCTCAGTGGCCAGAGCGAAATCTTCCATGCCCCAGCCCTTGGCTTCCATCAGCACTTCCATGGTGCCGCGCTGGCCGGAACCCGGGTTGCCGATGTTGACGCGCTTCCCCTTGAGGTCGTCAAAGGTGGAAATGCCGGCATCGGCGCGGGCCACTACGGTGAACGGCTCCGGATGCACCGAGAAGACAGCGCGCAGGCCTTCGAACGGGCCCGCTTCCTCGAATTTGGAGGAGCCGTTGTAGGCGTGATACTGCCAGTCGGACTGGGCCACGCCGAATTGCAGCTCGCCCTCGCGGATGGTGTTGATGTTGTAGACCGAGCCGCCGGTGGATTCGACGGCGCATTTGAAGCCATGCTCCTTGCGGCCCTTGTTCACCAGACGGCAAATGGCGCCGCCGGTCGGATAATACACGCCGGTCACGCCGCCGGTGCCGATGGTGATGAAGTCCTGCGCAGATGCTGCCGGAGCCATAAAGGCTGCGGTCACCAAAGCACCGATCGCCAGCTTGGTGTGTTTCATGATCAAGTCTCTCCCACTTGTCTTATGATTTGCAGCCCTGCCCGGAGTTCAGCGAAAGCGGTGGTTTACTTGACGCGCGGCCGGAGAATTCGGCACCCAAGCAAGGCATGTGCGGTTTTTTTTGCACGTTCCCAAGGGTTTCACCGGCACCCTCTCAAGTCAAGAGTGCTATTTATTGACGCACCCCTTTAAACTGCGTTTTTCTCTGTATTGACGACAGTTAGATAATTTTCCCCGTCAGTTTCCGGGCGCGTCCAGGTACCGGCATACGAAGAATTTTCTTGCAAGGAAAATCTGCGCCGGCGCGATTCCCGCGCCGCAGAAATTGTGTTCTCACGGGCGATTGCCGGATGATGTCCGGCTTCGCTTTTTACGCTGAATTATGTCTGTTAAACGATTGGCCGGGTGACAAATCCGGCGGATGGCGCTAACAAGCGTCACACAAAAAATTGACCGGCGGTTCAAATTCCGAAACTGCGGGCAACAGGACAGGGAGCTTGCGGCAATGCTGCTGAGCCAAGTAATTCACGACAACCCGTCGCTGACGGATTTCTGGGCATTGGAGCGCTGTGTCTCCGCCGCCGCCCGCAAAATACCCCGGGAGGCCAGCGCGCCGCTGACCTGTGATGTGGAGCCGGAATTCCGCTGTACGCCGCGGAAATGGGACCTGATCCTGTCGGAAGCCCATGAACGCGGCCTGCGGGCGCGCCAGGCCTGAACTCAAAACCGCCAAGCGCCCGATGTGAGAATGACCCCGCCAGCCGGACGGGCAGCGGGGCTGTTTCATCACTCTGCCGGGCTGGCCGCCGGAGTGCCTTTGACGCGCTCGCGAACGCCCTGCATCATCGCATAAAGCACCGGCACAACGATTACACCGACAACGGTCGCCGCCAGCATGCCGCCAAAGACGGCAATGCCGATGGCTTGCTGGCTGGCAGCCCCGGCACCGGAGGCAACCATCAGCGGCACCACCCCCAGCAGGAAGGACAACGCAGTCATCATCACGGCACGGAAGCGCTGCTTGGCGGCCTCCTGCGCGGCGTCACGAATGCTCAGGCCCGCAGCGCGCTGCTCCATCGCAAATTCAACGATGAGGATTGCGTTTTTCGACGCAAGGCCGATCAGCATGATCATCCCGATCTGGGTGTAGAGATTGATGTCATTGCCCGCGATTGCCACCGCAGCAACCGCCCCGAACAAGGCGACAATAACGGACAGCAGGATCGCCACTGGCATGGTCCAGCTTTCGTACTGCGCCACCAGGAACAGGTAGCCGAACAGCACCGCCATCGCCAGGATCACCGTCACCAGCCCCGCCGAGTCCAGCTGCTGCTGCGCTGTGCCGGTCCATTCAAAGGCATAGCCTGGCGGCAGCGCCGTGGCGGCCTCCTCCTGCATCACCCTGATGGCATCACCGGTCGACAGCCCGGGTGCGGGCACTGCTGTCACAGTAGCTGAGCGGAAGATGTTGTGCCGCTTGAGCAGAACCGGCCCCAAGACGTTCTCCACATCTATGAGGGTCGACAGCGGCACCATCTCCCCCGACTGCGCCCGCACGTAAAGGCCGCCGATATCCTCGATCTTGTCCCGATAGGACCCCTCGGCCTGAAGCATTACCTTGTAAACGCGTCCGAACAGGTTGAAATCGTTGACATAGTAAGACCCAAGGTGTGCCTGCATGGTTTGAAACACCTCGGCAATCGGCACGTTCAGGGTCTTGGCCTTTTCCCGGTCCAGATCGACAAACACCTGCGGCACATTCGCCCGGAAAGTGGTGTAGGACTGGGCGATCTCCGGGCGCTGGTTGGCGGAATAGACCAGTGAGCCAACCGACTGCGCCAGGTCTTGCGGCGTGCCGCCCGCGGTCTGCTGCACCGCCATTTCGACACCGGCCGACATGCCAAGACCGGAAATCGGCGGCGGGTTGAAGGCAACGATGCTGGCCGCGGCCTCGCTGTTGGCGATGCCGTAGATCTGGCCAAGGATCGCATTTGGCTGCAAGGCCTCGTCTTTCCGTTCATCCCAGGGGGCCAGGTTGGCAATGATCATCGCACCATTGGCGCTGGCGCCATTCAGCAGGCTGAAACCATTGACCAGCACGGTGCCTTGCACGCCCGGGATCTGGCGGATCTGCTCATCAATCCGGCTTGTCACCGTCTCCGTCCGCCCCAGCGCCGCTGCATCGGGCAACTGGACGTCGACAAACAGATAACCGTTATCCTCAGACGGCAGGAACCCCTTGGAGGTGGAGGTGAAGATGCCGCCTGCGCCCATGGCAACAGCCGCGATGATGGCCAGCCCGATCACCGGCAGCCGCAGCAACCGCGTGACGATGCTCAGATAGCCGGTCCGCACCCCGCCGATCGCGTTCTCGAACATCGCCAGCAGCCCCTTGGGCGGGCCTGAGCGGGGTTTGAGAACGATGGCGCACAGCGCCGGAGACAGGGTCAGCGCGTTGACCGAGGAGATGACCACCGCAACCGAAATGGTCACCGCAAATTGCGAGTACAGCCGCCCGGTGATCCCAGGCATGAAGGTGACCGGCACAAACACCGCCAGCAGCACCAGCGTGGTCGCAATGACCGGTCCGGTGATCTGGCCCATCGCCTTGCGGGTCGCGTCAGCCGGGCTCAGCCCCTCCTCGGCGATGATACGTTCGACATTTTCCACCACCACGATGGCGTCATCCACCACGATGCCGATCGCCAGCACCAGCGCAAACAGCGAAATGGTGTTGAGCGACATGCCAAGCGCCAGCAGGAAAGCGAAGGTGCCAATCAGCGAAACCGGAATGGCCACAGCCGGGATAATGGTCGCCCGGAAGGAGCCAAGGAAGATGAACACCACGGAGATCACCAGCGCGAAGGTCATCATCAGGGTTGTGATCACGTCATTCAGCGATTGCTCGACAAAATCGGTGGTGTTGAACGGCACGGAATACGACACGTCCTCAGGGAAGTCGTGCGACAGCCGTTCCATTTCTTCCAGCACAGCTTCGGACACCGCCAGCGCATTGGCGCCCGGCGCCTGGTAGACGGCCAGAATGGTGGCCGGCACACCGTCGAAATAGCCGGAAGAGCTGTAGTTGGAGGCGCCCAGTTCGACCTGGGCGATATCGCTCAGCCGGACCGTGCTGCCGCCGCCGCCGGTGCGGATCACGATGTCCTCGAACTCGCTGACCTCGGTCAGGCGGCCCTTAGATTTGATGGTGTACTGGAACACCTGGTCGCCGGGCACCGGCGGTGCACCCACCTGCCCCGCCGAGACCTCGATGTTCTGCTCTTTCACCGCGTTGATCACGTCGCCGGGAGAAATGCCGAGGCCGGCCATCTTGTTGGGGTCCAGCCAGACCCGCATGGCGTATTCGAAATTGGTCAGGATGTCTGCCTTGCCAACACCTGCAACCCGCGCCAGCGCGTCCTTGATGTTGATTGCGGCATAGTTCGACAGGAACACGCTGTCATATGACCCGTTGGGCGAGGTGAGCGCCGTCACCAGCAGCATGTTGGAGGAGCTTTTCTGCGTTACCACGCCATTGGCAGTGACCTCAGCGGGCAATGCCGCGACCGCCTGCGCCACTCTGTTCTGAACGTTGACAGAGGCGATGTCCGGGTCGGTGCCGACCTCAAAGGTCACGGACAGCGAATAACTGCCGTTGTCGGCGGAGGTGGAGGACATATAGAGCATCCCGTCCACCCCGTTGACCTGCGCCTCGATCGGCGCGGCGACGCTCTTTTCGACGGTTTCCGCATTGGCGCCTGGGTAGTCCGCTGTGACATTCACCACTGGCGGAGTGATTTCCGGGAACTGCGCAACAGGCAGCGCGAAGTAACCGATCACCCCCATGACCGTCAGCACCAGGGAAATGACGATCGCGAATTTCGGGCGGGAGATGAAGATGGAGGAAAACATCGCTTACTCTCCAGCCTGCGGCGCCGGCACCGGATCCACCTCGACGCCGGGCCGGATCTTTTGCAGGCCCTGCACCACTACGGTTTCCCCTTGGGTCAACCCATCCAGCACGATGATGCCAGTGCCCTGAACGTCGCCGGTGGCGATATAGCGCTGCTGGACCTGGTTCTGGTCGTCTACAACCAGAACAAACGGCCCTTGCTGATCACGCTGGATTGCAGCCTGGCTGATGATGATCCGGTCAACAGCTTCCTGCGACTGCAAGCCAACGGTCAGGAAGGCACCGTCCAGGATCAGCCGGTTATCGTTTTCGAATTTTGCCCGCACGGTCACGGCTCCGGTGTCCGGGTCGACCCGGTTGCCGGCAAAGGCGATCCGGCCCTTTTCCTCCAGTTCTTCGCCATTGGGCAGCACAACAAACACTTCCGGCGCGGTTTCAACGTTCGACCGGTCAATGCCTTCGGCTTCAAGCTCCTGCAGGATTTCGACAAACTGCTTTTCGTTCAGCGAGAAGGAGACATAAACCGGGGCCTCCCGCACGATATTGACCAACGGCGAGCCGCTGGGGCTCACCACATCGCCAATGCTGACCTCTACCCGGCCGAGGCGTCCCGAAAACGGCGCGTTGACTACTGTATAGCTCAGATCCAGCTCCGCCTGCTGAATAGCGGCCTTGGCGGCCCGCACTTGGGCCTCCGCAACCAGCTCATTGGCGCGGGCGGTGTCGCGGTCAGTTTCCGGAACCGAGCCGCGCTCGAACAGTTCCTGCTTGCGGGCCAGGTCCAGCGAGGCAAGCTCGAGGTTGGCCTCCGCCTGCGCCAGCTCCGCCCTGCGGCTTTCAAGCACTGCCTCATAGGCGCTGCGTTCGATGCGGAACAGCACATCCCCCCGTTTCACCTCGGCGCCATCCGCGACCAGCACTTCCTCCAGATAGCCGCTGACCCGGGCCATGATGTCAGCTTTGTCGATCGCCTCGCCCCGGCCGATGAACGTCGCGGTGTCCTTGATTGGCTTGATGACCGCTTGCGCAACGGAGACCTTCGGCGCGGCGCCCTGTTGCGCTTCCACCAGCCCGGGCACCGAAAATGCCAGTGCAGCCATCACCGCAATCCCGGCTGTGCCGGACCGGCCCCTGTTCCAAAACCGATTCATTTTTGAGCCTTTCAATTTAACAGAAAAATCCGGACAGCCTGCCAGACGGCACTTTGCCCCGTATCCAATTGGTGGCTTTCATTGAATACTGCAGGGCTTCCATCCGCAAGTTGCACACGCTGCAGAAAAGACTTTCCGGCGCGAAAGCCAGTTTATTCCCGAACCTTCCGGCATCCAAAGCTTGCGTGCAGCGCCCATTTCAGGGAAACCGGGAGCGAACCTGGCGCGTGCAGGCGCCCCGCGGGATTGAGACGAGAAGGGGATTCTCCGATGAAAGTGAATGGAACCCACTACCGGTCCCTGTGGTGGGATCATGATAAGGACGCGCTGCAGATCATCGATCAGCGCTGGCTGCCGCATGACTTCCGCTTCCAGCAGGTGAACACGCTGCAGGAGTTTGCCGATGCCATTGTCGAAATGCGGGTTCGCGGTGCGCCGCTGATCGGGGCCACCGCCGCTTATGGCATGGCGCTGGCGATGCGGCTGGACCCGTCGGATGGCGCGATGGATCAGGCCTGGAGCTTCCTCAACGCCACCCGCCCGACTGCCATCAACCTGCGCTGGGCGCTGGACCGCTGCCGCAACCATCTGCGGCCCCTGGCCGAAGGCGAACGGGCTGCCGCGGCCCTGGCATTGGCCCATGAAATCGCTGACGAAGATGTGGAAATCAACCGCAGCATCGGCGCTCATGGCCTTGAACTAATTAAGCAAATCGCCGCCAGGAAACCCGCGGGCGAGCCGGTCAGGCTGCTCACCCATTGCAACGCCGGCTGGATTGCCACCGTCGACTGGGGCACCGCCACCAGCCCAATGTACCAGGCCCATGACGCGGGCATTCCGATCCACGTCTGGGTCGACGAAACCCGCCCGCGCAACCAGGGGGCGCTGACCTCCTGGGAGCTGGGCAGCCACGGCATCAGCCACAGCTACATCACCGACAACGCCGGCGGCCACCTGATGCAGCACGGCCAGGTCGATCTAGTGATCACCGGCACCGACCGGACCACCCGCCGCGGTGACGTCTGCAACAAGATCGGCACCTACCTCAAGGCGCTGGCGGCCAAGGATAATGGCGTGCCCTTCTATGTCGCCCTGCCCTCGCCGACAATCGACTGGACTGTCTCGGATGGTGTCGCCGAAATCCCGATCGAAGAACGCGGCGAACGCGAGATCACCCATGTCCAGGGCAAGACGGAGAGCGGTGAGATCGGTGTGGTTCAGGTCACGCCCGATGGCACCCCGGGCGGCAATCCGGCCTTTGACGTGACGCCCAACCGGCTGGTCACCGGGCTGATCACCGAGCGTGGCATCTGCGACGCCTCCGAGAAAGGCCTGGCAGGGCTGTTCCCGGAAATGGCCGCGGCGAAGTCCGCCTGATCGGGAAACTTGCAAGTGAAACCGCCCTATCAGGACTGCACCGAATTGCGGCAAGCGGTGATCGACGCCTGCCTGGAGATGAATGCCACCGGCATCAATCAGGGCACGTCCGGCAATATCTCCGTGCGCGTCGGCGATCAGATGCTGATCACCCCATCCGGCGTGCCTTATGAAAAAATGACGCCCGGGGACCTGGTCCGGATGCCGCTGGACGGCAGCGCCGCGCCAGAGGGCCAGCTGAAACCCTCCACCGAGTGGCCGTTTCATTTGGCGATCCTGCAGGCCAAGCCTGCCGTCAACGCAGTGGTTCATGCCCACCCGGTCTATTGCAGCGCGTTGGCGATGAACCGGCAGGCAATCCCCGCCTGCCACTACATGGTCGCGGCCTTTGGCGGCAGCGACGTGCCGGTGGCGGACTACGCCCTGTTCGGCAGCCGCCAGCTGTCGGAGAATATCACCCGGGCCTTGCAGCAGCGCAGCGCCTGCCTGATGGCCAATCATGGCGCGGTGGCCACGGGCGAAAGCCTTCCCCGAGCGCTCTGGCGGATGGTGGAACTTGAAACGCTGGCAAAGGGCTACGCGACCAGTCTCACATTGGGCAAGCCGCATATCCTGGGTGAGGAAGAAATGGCGGATGTCATGGCTGCCTTCGCTGACTACGGATTGAAAGACAGCCGCTGACGCCACGGCCGGGATGACAAGGCAAACCGGTCTTATCCTGATACGAACTTACACTAGGAACGGGCTTGAAGCCGTCTTAGATCCGCCTGGCAAGCTCTTGAAACGTATCGGGGAAATGTGGTGCCCAAGGAGAGACTCGAACTCTCACGATGTTGCCATCGGGGGATTTTGAATCCCCTGCGTCTACCATTCCGCCACTTGGGCCACGCTCCGTTCCTAGCCAAGCCCGCCGCCAAGGTCCAGAGGCAAAACGGCACCTCTGCGCCGAAAACACATGCCGTTGCAGATTCATCCGCAGCAAAGGTTGACGGAGCCCGGCACACATGCCACCTCCCTCTGCAAACGCCGTTGAGGACGCAGGGCGCAGCATGCTGAAACCGCTATATGACCGGACAATGGCCTTGGCCGACCATCCCAGGGCGCTCTGGTGTCTGGCCGCCGTGGCTTTTGTGGAAAGCTCGGTATTTCCGATTCCGCCGGACGTTCTGATGATTCCGATGATCCTGGCCCGCCCGTCCCGCGCCTGGCTGGTTGCGCTGGTGGCATTGGCGGCCTCCGTTGCGGGCGGCTTGCTTGGCTATGCAATTGGTGCCTTCTTTTACGACAGCATCGGCCAGCCGGTGCTGCAGGCGATGGGCAAAGGCGATGCGATGGCGCAGTTCAACACCCGCTTCAACGACTTTGGCTTCTGGGCGGTTCTGGGCGCAGGCATAACACCGTTTCCCTACAAGGTGATCACCATCATGTCGGGCTGGACGGGAATGCCGCTCAGCACCTTCGTTGCCACCTCTATCCTCGCACGCGCATTGCGTTTTTTCATCGTTGCCGGCCTGCTGTGGCAATTCGGCCCCCCGGTCCGCAATTTCATTGAGCGCCGCCTGGGGCTGGTCTTCTCGGCCTTCATGGTGGTCCTGTTCGGCGGTTTCCTGATGGTGAGGTTCATCTGATAATGCACCGTTTATTGATCGTCATTGCCGCCTGCGGCTCCGCTGCCCTGCTTGTTGGAGCCCTGGGGTTCCAGTACATCGGCGAGATGCCCCCCTGTGAACTTTGCTACTGGCAGCGCTATCCGCATGCAGCAGCCGCCGGCATCGGCATCCTGGCGCTGATCATTCCCGGTGCGGTGCTGCCGTATCTGGGAGCACTGGCAGCCCTGGCCACCGCCGGGGTCGGCGCCTTTCACACCGGGGTTGAGCGCGGCTGGTGGGAAGGCCCCTCCACCTGCACCTCCGGCCCGATCGGCGGGCTGTCGCCTGATCAGCTGATGGAGCAGATCATGGCCGCGCCGCTGGTGCGCTGCGACGAGGTGCCGTGGGAGCTGTTTTCCCTGTCCATGGCCAGCTGGAATGCAGTTGCCTCCTTTGGCCTCGCACTGCTTTGGATTGCCGCCGCCAACCATGTCCGCAAGAAGGGTTAACCTGCTGGCAAGCTGAAATGCGGACGCTAACCCGCTGGCTGCATTTAAGAAACTTCAGGGTCAAGTGTCCTTCTTGGTGGCCAGAAGCAGATTTGTTTCACTGCTCACCACTCCTTCGAAGGTTCGGATCTTGGCCAGCGCTGCATCCAGTGTCTCCAAGGTTTCGGTGCCCAGTTCCACGATCAGATCCCAGCGGCCGTTGGTGGTGTGAATTGCCCGCACTTCCGGCAGCCCCTGCAACTGCCGTGTAATCCGGCTGGTGCCGCGGCCCTCGATCCCGATCATCATCAGCCCGCGCACCGGATCCCGCAGCACATCCTCCTTCAGCACCACAGTGAATCCCAGAATATCGCCACGGGCCTGCAGGCGTTCTATCCTGGCCCGCACCGTGGTGCGCGACAAGTTCAGCTCCAGCGCGAGGTCCGAAAGCGATGCCCGAGCATTGTGGCGCAGCGCAGAGATCAAGCGCTCATCCGTTTTGTCCATTTCCCACCTCAGTTCGATCAAACAGCACCCATTATGAGCAAAATGCTGACTGGTTTCCATCGCATTTCGGAAGTCTATAGGAAGAAAGCTGACTTTTTGAGAGAGCAAAACCGTGACTTCACAACATTGCATCCTGATTGGAGCCCCGGTCGACAGCGGCAAGCGCCGTGCCGGCTGCCTGATGGGCCCGGACGCTTACCGCACAGCCGGCATTGCCGCCGCACTGGAAAGCCTTGGCCACACTGTCGAGGATCTCGGCAACCTCGCGCCTGAGACACACGCCGCCGACACCAATGACGGGCTGGTCTATGCCCGCAATGAAACCATCGGCTGGACCTCGCGCCTTGCACAGGCTGCGGAGGACGCAGTTGAGTGCGGTTTGCCGGTTTTCCTGGGTGGTGACCACTCGCTGTCGCTGGGCTCGGTTGCCGGCGCTGCAAACTACGCAGCCAAGGTTGGCCGGCCGTTGTTTGTGCTCTGGCTGGACGCACACACCGATTTCCACACGCCGGAAACCACGGACAGCGGCAACCTGCATGGCACGCCAGTCGGATATTTCACCGGACGCAGGGGGTTCGAGGACTTTCCTGAAGTTACCAACCCAGTGCCGCAGGAAAACGTCTGCATGATCGGCCTGCGGTCTGTAGACACGCAGGAGCGGCTGGCGCTAGAGGACAGCGACATCCGTACCCATGATATGCGCGACATCGACGAAAACGGCATCGCCGGTCCGCTGAACCGGTTCCTGGATCAGGTTGCCGAAGCCAATGGCATGCTGCACGTTTCGCTGGACGTGGACTTTCTGGACCCATCGGTTGCCCCGGCTGTTGGCACAACCGTGCCCGGCGGCGCCACCGTTCGCGAGGCGCATCTGGTCTGCGAAATCCTGCATGATTCCGGACTGATGACCTCGCTGGACCTGGTGGAGCTGAACCCGTTCCTGGATGAGCGCGGCCGCACCGCGCATCTGATGGTAGACCTCTGCGCGTCGGCCTTGGGCCGCCGTGTGTTTGACCGCCCGACCCGGAGCTACCAGTGACCAGCCTGCAAGCCCCCTCTGCGGTCGTGATGATCCGGCCGCACAATTTCCGCTCCAACCCTGAAACCAAAGGCGACAACGCCTTCCAAACTCTGGCAAGCACTTCGGCAGAGGCGACTTCTGCCCAGGCGCTGGCGGAATTCGACGGCGCCGTCGAAGCCCTGCGTGGCGCGGGCGTCGCGGTGCATGTGTTTGACGATACCGGCACCGATACCCCGGACAGCGTGTTTCCCAACAACTGGTTCTCGACCCATGCCGGCGGCCATGTGGCGGTCTACCCGATGTTCGCCGAGAACCGCCGCAAGGAGCGGCGCTGGGATGTGATCGAGTTGCTGAAACGGGAGTACCGGGTTCAGGACGTGATCGACTATTCCGGCCTGGAACAGGACGGGCTGTCGCTGGAAGGCACTGGTGCCATGGTACTCGACCATATCGGCCGCATCGCCTACACGGTGAAATCCAACCGCGCCGATCCGGTGCTGCTGGAGCGCTTCTGCACCCATTTCAACTTTGAACCCATGGTGTTCGAAGCCAAAGATGAGGCAGGGCGCGACGTTTACCATACCAATGTTCTGATGGGCATCGGCACTGAGTATGCGCTGATCTGCCTGGACATGATCGTCGATCCCGCCCGCCGCGCCGAGGTCGCTGCGCGGCTGGAAGAAACCGGGCGCCGTGTCATTGACCTCACCCCGGAACAGATCGCCTGTTTCGCCGGGAACGCGCTGGAACTCACGGGCCGCAGGCGGCTGTTGGCGCTCTCCGCTAAGGCGCTGGACGCGCTGCGCCCGGATCAGATTTCGGTCATCGAGCAGAGCGCTGAGCCGCTGCCGCTGACCATCCCCACCATCGAAACCGCAGGCGGGTCGGTGCGCTGCATGCTGGCAGGCATCCACCTCAGCCCCCGTGAAAGGAAAACCGCATGACACAGCCTTCGGATAAGGCGCTGGTGCCTTTTGTTAGCGTCGACAATATGATGCGCCTCATTCATCACGTCGGCATCGAGCAGATGATGCGTGATCTGGCGGAATATGTGGAAGATGACTTCAAGCGCTGGGAACTGTTCGACAAGACCCCGCGCGTCGCCAGCCACTCCGATGTGGGTGTGATCGAGCTGATGCCGACCTCGGATGGCGAGGCCTACGGCTTCAAATACGTGAACGGCCACCCCAAGAACACCTCCGAAGGGCTGCAGACCGTCACCGCATTCGGCCTGCTGGCGGATGTCTACACCGGCTACCCGGTGCTGCTGACCGAAATGACCATGCTGACCGCCCTGCGTACTGCCGCGACTTCAGCAATGGCCGCCAAGTATCTGGCGCCTAAAGGTGCAACCACGATGGCGATGATCGGAAACGGCGCCCAGTCGGAATTCCAGACGCTGGCGATGAAGGCGATCATCGGCCTGAAATCCGTGCGCCTGTATGACAAGGACCCGGCCGCGACCGAGAAATGCGCCCGCAACCTTCAGGGGATGGGGGTAGAGGTCGTCTCCTGCAAGACGCCGGAAGAGGCGATCGAAGGCGCGCAGATCCTCACTACCTGCACCGCGGACAAACAGTATGCGACCATCCTGACCGACAACATGGTCGGCAGCGGCGTCCACATCAACGCAATTGGCGGCGACTGCCCCGGCAAGACCGAACTGGCGGCGGGCATCCTCAGCCGCTCCGACGTCTTTGTGGAATATCCGCCGCAAACCCGGATCGAGGGCGAAATCCAGCAGATGCCGGAAGACTTCGCCGTGACCGAATTGTGGGAAGTGATTGCAGGCAAAAAGCCGGGCCGAACCGGTGACCGTCAGATCACCCTGTTCGACAGCGTCGGCTTTGCCATCGAAGACTTCTCGGCGCTGCGCTACATTCGCGACCGCATCAAGGGCACCGATTACTTCATCGACCTGGACATGCTCGCCGATCCGGACGATCCGCGCGATCTGTTCGGCATGCTTCAGCGCGCCAAGCCCTGACACCATGCAAAGGCGGCCCGCTCAACTGAGGTCGCCGACACCTCCGGCCTCCTAGTCTGTAGATCGCATTGAGCGGCACCTGCAGCACTGCTCATGGGGATCTGAGCAGCTTCCTCCTTCGGGAACAGGCATGCAGATAAAGAGGCCGGAAACCTAATTTTTCAGACAGTTGCACCGCCTAGTTCAAGCGTCCAGCTCAGTATCCCAATACAGGAAGTCCATCCAGCTTTCGTGCAGGTGGTTGGGCGGGAACTTGCGTCCGGTGTTGCGCAGTTCCTCTGCCCCGGGCCGCCGCGGCGGTTTTCGCAGGGACATGCCTGCCCGGTGCAGCGACTTGGAGCCTTTCCTCAGGTTGCAGGGGCTGCAGGCCGCGACCACATTCTCCCAGCTGGTTACCCCACCGGACGCGCGCGGCACCACATGGTCAAAGGTCAGCTCACCCTTGCTGCCGCAGTACTGGCAGCGGAATTCATCCCTCAGAAACAAATTAAAGCGCGTGAAGGCCACGCGCTTTTGAGGTTTTACATAATCTTTCAGAACCACCACAGACGGTATTCGAATCTCGGTACTCGGACTGTGCACCACCTCGTCGTATTCGGCCACGATGGCCACCCGGTCCAGCCAGGCCGCTTTGACGGCATCCTGCCAGGTCCACAAAGACAAGGGATAATAAGACAGTGGCCGGTAGTCCGCGTTCAGCACCAGCGCCGGGTGCTGCTTGAGCGCGCCCGGAGATCTGACAAACTCTGCTCTGAAATCGCCATCCATTGTGAACGTCTTCCTCGCCCTGATCTTCCGTGTTGCGGAACCAGAGCGGGGAACCCGCCCCAGCCTAACTTTGACTATATCTCGTGGTTAGCGCCTGACAAGCCCTGATGATCCACAATATGTCGGGAGCAAGTTGCGCTGATTCCGTGACAACGCGGTGACAGTTATCCACAGGGACATGGCGCGCGGCCCCCTTGCCCCGCAGCCTCCGCCCGCCTATTGCCATGCCATGACCCGCCTGATCCGTTTCAACAAACCCTATGACGTGCTGCCCCAGTTCACCGACCGCGGCAGCCAGGACAGCCCGCGGGCGACGCTGAGCAATTACATCGACTGCCCGGGTGTCTATGCGGCCGGCCGGCTGGACCGCGACAGCGAAGGACTGATGCTGCTGACCGACAACGGCCGCCTGCAGGCCTGGATCACCGACCCCAAGCACAAGATGGACAAGACTTATTGGGTCCAGGTGGAGGGTGTTCCGGATCGGCAAGCCCTCAAGAGCCTAGCGGAGGGCGTTGAATTAAAAGACGGAATGACCATGCCGGCCAAGGTCCGGCTGATCCCGGAACCGCCGGGCCTGTGGGCCCGCACCCCGCCGGTCCGGGTGCGCAAGACCGTTCCCGACAGTTGGATCGAACTTACCATCCGGGAGGGCCGCAACCGCCAGGTACGCCGGATGACGGCAGCGGCCGGGCATCCGACACTGCGCCTGATCCGCTACAGCATCGGCGCCTGGTCCCTCGACGGCCTGGCGCAAGGCACTTGGGAGGATCTGGAGCCGCCCCGGGTTCCCGGCCCGCCAAAGCCCTCGCAGAAGCCGCCACGCAGGGCCAAGGCGTCAGCCGCGCGCCCGCCAAGAGGTGACAGACCCCGCCGCCGCTGATAGCCTGCCCTCATGCTGCCGCACGCCCCCGCCCCAAATGCCATCCTCGAAGCGTCGCTCTATGTGGACGACCTGGATGCGGCAGAGGCGTTCTATGGTGAAATCCTGGGGCTGGAGCCTATCCAGCGGGTGGGCAACCGGCATGTCTTCTTCCGCTGCGGAGCCTCTGTTCTGCTGCTGTTCAACGCTGAGGAAACGGTGAAACCGCCGGGAAACCCGCGCCTGCCGGTACCGCCGCATGGTGCCCGCGGGCCGGGGCATGTGTGTTTTTCGCAACCGAGAGACGAACTGCTCCTGATGCGCGCCCGGCTCCTGGAGGCCGGCGTTGCGATCGACGCGGAGTTCGACTGGCCGAGCGGCGCCCGGTCCATATATTTCCGAGACCCGGCCGGCAATTCCCTAGAAATCGCCGAGCCGCATCTGTGGACCCCCTGACATCCCGAAGAACCGGAAGGCAAGAGTTCTCAATTGGTTAGAGCCCCAGCTTGTCGCGCATGAAGGCCAGTGCCACGCTCAACCCGTCTGGTGCGATACCGTGCGCTGTGCCCTTCTGGATATGGGCAAAGACGTCCTGAAACCCGGCTTCCTGCAGCGCTTCCGCGGCCTCGGGCAGCGATTGCACCGGCACCACATCATCCTGGTCGCCATGCACCAGCAGCACCGGCATCTTGGAGACGGCTTCGTCCTTCAGCAGTTCCGGCTCCAGCAGCCGGCCGGAAAAGGCAACAATCCCCAATACCGGATCCTCGCGGCGCGGTGCCACATGCAGGCTCATCATGGTGCCTTGGCTGAATCCGAACAGCACAACCTGTTCCGGCAGCACATCCTCGTCCACCATCAGCGCATCCAGGAAAGCGTTCAGGTCCTCGACCGCCGCCTGCATCCCGCGCATGCTTTCCTCTTCCGAGGAGCCGTCGATCCAGGGAATCGGAAACCACTGGAAGCCAAAAGGCGCACCAGCGCAGGCTTCCGGCGCATCCGGGGCGACAAACAGCGTATCCGGCAGATGCTCCCCCAGCGGATCGGCCAGCCCCAGCAGGTCGGCCCCATTGGCACCATAGCCATGCAGGAACACAACAATCGAGCGGGTTTCGCCAGAGACCGGCTCCTTGCGGCCGGCATTCAGTACACGAGTCATCGGATCCCTTCCCTGTCCTTCGCCACCCGGTAATAGGCCCAGAGAATGCGCGCCGCAACCGACCGCCAAGGCGACCAGGCTTCGGCCATTTGCCGCATCTCGCGCTCCTTGGGGCGGGCCGGAAGATCAAACAGCACCCGTGCCGCTTCCTGCAAGGCCAGATCACCATGGGCGAACACATCTGCGCGGCCCAGCGAGAACATCGCATAAATCTCTGCCGTCCAGACGCCAACCCCAGGAACCTGGACCAGAGTCTCAATCACCTCGGCATCAGGGGCGTCGCGCAAGGCTTTGAAATCAATGCGTGCTTCCGCCAGAGCCCGGGCATAGCGGATCTTCTGGCGGCTAAGACCGGCTGCGCGCAGGTCCTCGTCCGTGGCCCAGAGTATCTTGCGCGGCCCGGTGAGCTTTGCGTCTTTCATCCGCTTCCAGATCGCATTCGCCGAGGCCACGCTCACCTGCTGGCTGACAATCGCGCTCAGCAGTTCCGCAAACCCGTCCGGCCTGCGCCTGAGCGGAAGCGCGCCGGTCAGCTCCAGCGCATGGCCAAACCGGCTGTCCTGCGCCGCCAGCCACGCGGCTCCTTCGGCCACGCAGGCGTCGTATTGGATGATCCGGCCCACGCCCGGGAGGAATGTTTGCACTTCTGACGCCACGTCACCCCCTGATTGGCGGCTGTTGAAAGAAAGCGTGATCGCCAAGCCAATTCCGCTGGCTTGCCCCTCAACATATTCACCGCTACGCATCCCACATGACCATGAGCATGACCACCCCCAGCGACGCCGTCGCCAAGAAAAACGTCGCCATCCTGGTGCTGGCGCAGGCGATCCTTGGCGCGCAGATGCCGATGATCTTTACCATTGGCGGCCTTGCGGGGCAGTCGCTGGCGTCCAACCCTTGTTTTGCAACGCTGCCGATCTCGCTGATCGTCGGCGGCTCAATGCTGGCAGCCACCCCGATCTCGGCGATCATGCAGCGCTGGGGCCGCCGCGCGGGGTTCTTTGTCGGGGCCGCCTTTGGCGCTGTCGGAGGTCTGGTCGGCGCCTACGGTCTGTACCTCGGGTCCTTCCCGATCTTCCTGCTCGGCAGCCTGCTGACCGGCGTATACATGAGCGCGCACGGGTTTTACCGGTTTGCCGCGGCCGATACCGCCTCCGATGCCTTCCGGCCCAAGGCGATTTCATACGTCATGGCCGGTGGTCTGGCAGCGGCGATCATCGGCCCGCAGATTGTGAAGGCCACCAGCCAAGCCTTTGTTATTCCGTTCCTTGGCACCTATCTCGCGGTGATTGCGGTCAACGTTCTGGGGGCTGCGCTGTTTCTGTTCCTCGACATCCCCAAACCACCTGTCCCCGCTGTAGACAGTCCCAAGGGCCGCAGCCGTATGGAGTTGCTGAAGACCCCGGTGATCGCGGTGGCGGTGATCTGCGCCATGGTCTCCTATGCGCTGATGAACCTGGTGATGACCTCGACGCCGCTGGCCGTGGTCGGCTGCGGCTTTACCGAGGGCAACGCCGCGGATGTGGTCACCTGGCATGTACTGGCGATGTATGTGCCCTCCTTCTTCACCGGCCATTTGATTGCCCGTTTCGGGGTTGAGAAAATCGTTTCTGCCGGTTTGGTGATCCTCGCAGGTGCCGGCGCCGTCGCGCTGCAAGGTGTTGAGCTTGAAAACTTCTTCATTGCGCTGGTGCTGCTGGGTATCGGCTGGAACTTCGGTTTCATCGGCGCAACGACCATGCTGGCCGGCGCGCATGAAAGCTATGAGCGCGGCCGTATGCAGGGGCTCAACGACCTGCTGGTCTTTGGCGGCGTCACCATGGCGTCGCTGGCGTCTGGCGGGCTGATGAACTGTTCGGGCGGCAGCCCGGTGGACGGCTGGAGCGCGGTGAACATGGCCATGGCCCCCTTCCTGGTGCTGGCAGGCGGCGCACTGATGTGGCTGGTCTTGCGCCCCAAAGAGGCCTGACGCCGTAACCGCAAGAAACAACAAAGGCGCCCCGGAAGGCGCCTTTTTCTTTGGGTCCGATCTCTACCAGCGCCCCAAGGCGGCCCGCCACATCAATCCGGCCCTGCGCCGGAACTCGCTCTGCCCAAGCGCACCTTGGGCCACCCGTTCCGGCTGACGGATGGCCTGTCTCAGCATGCTTTCCGCCTGCCACCCGGCCAGCATCGCAGCGCCCGACTGCGCCGAAATCACCCCGCCGCAGGAACGGGAATTTTGAATTTTTTCCAGCCCCTTACGCGCCAAAGCTTGCACACCTTCAAGGGTGCCATCCAACAGCGGTATCCGCTTCTGGGACTCCAGCTCGGGAATCGCGCGCAGCCAATTGGCAACGCCCGTGCCATAGGCAAAATCGCGCACCACAGCCTCATCCGCTTGCCCCAAAGACGCCGCCGCCATCCACATCAGGGATCCGCTGGTGCGGTCGATATAGCTGTCAAAGGCGGCCTCATCTTCAAAGGGGTCTTTGTAGATGTCCCAGCGCCGCGCCTCCGCCATGCCGTCAATACACGCCGCCAGTTCCGGCTTCAGCAGTTGCGACAAAGGTGTTGCCACATAGTGGCGCCGGACCGGTTTGCCTTCGGCGATCTCTGCACCAACGTCACGCCACCATTGCACCCGCATTTCGGCAATCATGCTCTCCTGGCTGGCCCAAGGTGCCCGGGCAAGCTCGATATTGAAGGCGTACAGCGCGAACAGCAGGGGCCGCGCCTGGACCGGCGCGGCCATGGCGGCCAGGAACCGGTCCGGGTCGCTTTTCTGCACCAGCTCCGCGCAGGCCGTCAGGTCGGCGTCAAACTGCATCCGCCTGCCCGGCCCCGCAGTCATGCACCAGCTTCCAGCGGATCGCATCCAGCAGCGCCTCGAATGACGCGTCGATGATGTTGGGGCTGACACCCACGGTGGACCAGCGGCGGCCCTGGCTGTCTTCGCTGTCGATGATGACGCGGGTGACCGCCTCGGTGCCACCCTGGGTGATCCGCACCTTGAAGTCCACCAGCCGCATGTCTTCCAGCTGCGCGGAATAACGCCCCAGATCCTTGATCAGCGCCCGTGCCAGCGCGTTCACCGGCCCGCGGTCGCTGCCAGTTTCGTCCAGTGACTCACTGACAGACAAGCGTTTTTCGCCGTCGACCTTCACCACCACAACCGCCTCGGAGAGGCTCACCATCCGGTTGTATTTATTCTTGCGCCGTTCGACGGTGACCTTGTAGCGCTTGACCTCAAAGAATTCCGGCAACTGGTCCAGCTCATCGCGCGCCAGCAGTTCGAACGAGGCCTGCGCCGTATCGTAGGAATAGCCTTCCGCCTCGCGCTCCTTGATCCGCTCCAGGATCCGCGCCAGCGCCGGGTTGCCCTTTTCAACGATCAGCCCCGCATCGGTCAAACGCTTGCGCAGGTTCGACTGCCCGGCCTGGTTCGACATCGGGATGACCCGCGCATTGCCGACCTTGCCCGGCTCGATGTGCTCATAGGTCGAAGGATCCTTGAGGATCGCGCTGGCATGCAGCCCCGCTTTGTGAGCGAAGGCCGAGGCCCCCACATAGGCCGCCTGCCGCACCGGAACCCGGTTCAGGATATCATCCAGCATCCGGCTGATCCGGGTCAGCCCGGCCAGGGCCTTCCGGCTCACACCGGTTTCGAACCGGCTGGCATAGGGCTCCTTCAGCAGCAGTGTCGGGATCAGCGCGGTCAGGTTGGCATTGCCGCAGCGTTCGCCCAGACCGTTCAGCGTTCCCTGGATCTGCCGCGCCCCGGCATCCACCGCTGACAGCGAGCAGGCAACAGCATTTTCCGTGTCGTTATGGGTATGTATCCCCAGTTTCTCACCCGGAATTCCGGCGGCGACAACCTCCGCAACGATACGGCTCACCTCGGCTGGCAAGGCGCCGCCGTTGGTATCGCACAGCACCACCCAGCGCGCCCCGGCCTCCAGCGCCGCGCGGCAGGCCGCCAGCGCGTAATCCGGATTGTCCTTGTAGCCGTCAAAGAAATGCTCGGCATCAAACAGCGCCTCGCGCCCCTGCGCCGCGATATGGGCGACCGAGGCGCGGATGTTGTCGAGGTTCTCCTCCAGCGTGATCCCCAACGCATGGGTCACGTGGTAGTCGTGGCTCTTGCCGACCAGACAGACCGCCGGAGTGCCTGCGTTCATCACCGCCGCCAGCACATCATCATTTTCCGCGGACCGCCCAGCCCGTTTGGTCATGCCGAAAGCGGTCATGGTGGCGCGGGTTTCCGGCGCCTCCCCGAAAAAGGCGCTGTCGGTCGGATTTGCACCCGGCCAGCCGCCTTCGATGTAATCAACCCCCAGGCCGTCCAGCGCCTGGGCAATCTGCTTTTTTTCCGCAGTCGAGAACTGCACGCCCTGTGTCTGCTGCCCGTCCCGCAGGGTGGTGTCGTAAAGATAGAGGCGTTCCTTGGCCATCAAAGCGCCCCCAGCTTGGCGGGGTCGAACCCCGCACCCGGCACCAGTTCCACGCCGGTCTTGCTCATCCGTACCTCAAGGCCTGCCTCGACAAAAGCCGCCTTTAGCCTGTCGACTTCGGAAAAGTCCCTGCTTTCCATCGCCTTCTGGCGCGTTGCGAACAGCCTTTCCTCAAAGGCAGACAGATCGATGGCAGGCGTGGAGGCCCAGGTTCCCATTTCTTCGGTCAGCAGCCCCAGCAACTGGGCCGAGGCCAGCAGCCCCGCCGCATCGCCCGCCGCTGCCAGCTTGTGCAGCTCGGCAATGGCGCCCGCGGAATTGAGGTCATCCGCCAGTGCCTCCAGGACCGCGGCAGCAGCGCTGGACGCGGGTTCGATGCCCGCGGTCAGCGCCCGCCACTTGCGCAGCGTCGCCTCGGCCTCCTTGGCCTTCTTGTCGGTCCAGTCCATCGGCTTGCGGTAATGGGTCTGCAGGAACACCAGCCGGATCACCTCGCCGGGATAGCCCTGGTCCAGCAGATCGCGCACGGTGAAGAAGTTGCCCAGCGATTTGGACATTTTCTTGCCTTCCACCTGCAGCATCTCGTTGTGCAGCCAGAAACGTGCAAACTCGCCCTCCGGATGGGCGCAGCAGCTTTGCGCAATTTCATTCTCGTGGTGCGGGAACATCAGGTCGTTGCCGCCGCCGTGAATGTCAAAGGTCTCGCCCAGAAGCTCGTAGGACATCGCCGAGCATTCGATGTGCCAGCCCGGCCGCCCGCGGCCCCAGGGGCTGTCCCAGCCCGGCAGATCGTCAGTGGAGGGTTTCCACAGCACAAAATCCATCGGGTTCTTCTTGTAAGGCGCGACCTCAACCCGGGCGCCGGCGATCATGTCATCGACAGACCGGCCCGACAGTTTGCCATAGAGCTCCTTCCAGCTGTCGACAGCAAACAGCACATGGCCCTCCGCCGCATAGGCGTGGCCCCTGGCGATCAGATCCTCGATCATCGCCACCATCTGCGGGATGTATTCGGTTGCCCGCGGCATGTGGTTCGGCTGCAGCGCGCCAAGCTCGCCCATGTCATCCAGGAACCACTGGGTGGTTTCCGCGGTGATGTCGCCGATCGGGCGTCCGCTTTCGGCGGCGCGGGCGTTGATCTTGTCATCAACGTCGGTGAAGTTCCGGGCGTAAGTTACTTGGTCCGCGCCATAAACTTCACGCAGCAGCCGGTAAAGCACATCGAACACCACCACCGGACGCGCATTGCCCAGATGCGCCCGGTCATAGACGGTGGGGCCGCAGACATACATCCGCACGTCGCTGGCGTCGATCGGCTCAAAGACCTCTTTCTTGCGGGTCTTTGTATTGTGCAGCTTGATCACTATGTCCTTGGTTCCCATGCCCGGTTCCTTTCCCATGCCCAGCTCAAAACGGCCGGCATCACCCATTGCGCGCAGCGCGGGCTTAGCAACTTGTCAGGGAAATGAAAACGACAGAAACCAGCCCGCTGATATGTCAGCAGGTAATGCAGCAGATGATGGCGGTGCATTTCTGGTTCATAGAGGCTGCTTAGCACGGGTCAGAGATCCCGCCAAGCCTTTTGCCTCAAAAAGCAAAGGCCGCCCCGTCTGCCTTGGGTACAGACCGGGCGGCCAGCGGCGCAGCGCAACAGGTGTGTGCCGCGCCCGCGTTTGCGTCAGCTTAGAATTTGAACGACGCGCGCAGCGAGACCGAGGTGGCATCTGCGCCAACGCCGGAGCTGCCGAACTCGTCGAACTCATGCTCCAGCACTTCGCCGCCGATCTGCCACTGGTCGGTCACCTGATAGGCCAGGCCGACTCCGTAGAACTCACCGGTTTCGCTGCCCAGCGAGCTGTCGGCCTCAGCCACACCGCCGGTCACATAGGCCAGAACGTTGCCGAAATCATAGCCGGCCTTCAGTTTGGCACGGGCAACCGAGTCGACGGATGCGCCGCCGCCCAGGTCCAGGTCGGTGGTGTCATAATCCAGTTCGCCGCCCAGGACGAAACGGCCAAAGTCATAGTTGTAGCCGCCGTGAATACCGTATGCGGCATCATCACCCGAGGCACCGTTGGTTGCGTCCGCGTCCAGCTGGCCGATCTGGCCACCCAGGTAGAAACCGGTCCAGTCGCCGCCATCATTGGCCACCGGCACGGGCGCCGGAGCCGGCACAGGCTCAACCACCGGTTCACTGATGTTACCGGCAAATGCTGCACTGCCCATTACGGCTGCGATGGCTGTCATAGCTACGAAACGAGTCATTCAGACTTCTCCTTTTGCAGTCCCGGCGCAGGTTGTGCGCCGTTGGAGCCTACAAAAGGTCTCTGCCTCAGAACTTCCAGCCCCTCCGGCTCACGTTGCCTTGAACTGGCAACGACTGGCCGAAATTCCCCTGAAACGTGCGCTTTTCCGCCGGATTTCACTGGCGGAGTTTTGCTAACCCATTGAATTTCGTTTGGACGCACCTAGCGCCGCATCGGGCTGCCTTGGTGCAAGGCTGCCCATTGGACAACAACTGTCAGAAGCGGAACGCAGCGGTGACAGACAGAGTCTCGCCGCGCGGGCGGCCGCTGCCGTCCCTCGGCCCCGCTTCGTGGTGCAGCAACTCCCCCCGCAGCTGCAGCGCCCGGTTGAGAGAGACGCGCATGCCCAACCCAAACAGCGGCCCCTGCCGCTTGCCGTTTGAGGTCTCAGCCTGCAGCCCGCCCAGGGTGACTACACCGGTTGCCGGACCGAAATCATAGCCGGCATGGAGCCGCAGCTGGTGCGTTTCGTCTGCTTGAACGGCCTGTGTCAGCAGGCCGGTCTGGCCGGAGGCAACCGTGCCGCCAAAGATCAGGTTGCCGACCTCCTGAATGAATGCCAGCTGGAAAGAATGAGTCTCCGCGCTGCCGGCGCCGGATGCGGTGTGAACGGGGTTACTGAACACCGGCCCGGTCCACCCTTCTGCCGAACATGACTGGCCTAAAGTGACCGCCACCGCGAGGCCAGCGGCAAAAGCATGAATAAGTGCGGTTGTCCTAACCATTGGCATGTGGCTGTGCCTTTTCGAAATGCGCCGTTTCAGCGCGCCATCCCTTGGGCCCCAGTATCGCCATTAACGCTTAATATTTGGTTCCCGGAGCCATACTGCCAATATCCGCTCGCCCCGCATAGCGTTAAAAATTGCAGTTACACCATTAAAAGTAAGTGCATTTATTTAAAATCACTGTCTCAAGGCTTCGCGGACGCCGCTCCCAAGCCGAGTGAAATTTTTGTCGCTTTTTTCATCCTGGTCGCTAATGTGCTAGAAACCCCCTCCTAGCGTGGCAATTTGCAGCAAAACAGACGGGAGTCCGCATGCAGGGAGAACGCTGCCTTGTCAGCCTGATTTGCCGCACCATTGGTGCAGCACGCGGGCGTGCGGCCAGAGGACGGCCGCTTTGAGTTGGAAATCCAGAAACTTCCACTCACCCACCTGAAAGGCTCAAAATAATGAACGACCAAGCCTCCTCCTCCCGCGCCGGCCGCAGCGGCGGGCGCAATGCGCGCCGTGCAGCCCGGGCTGCCGCACTGCCGGACCATCTGCGCCCCGTGCGCCCGGGAATGGAATCCACCGCTTTGAAGATGCTCAGCCAGGCGGACATGGAGCAGATCCACCAGACCGCGCTGACCGCTCTTGAAGAGATCGGCCTGGCCGATGCTCCCCAAAGCGGCATCGATTACCTGACCGCAGCAGGCTGCACCTTGGGCGATGACGGCCGTATCCGCTTCCCCCGCGCCCTGGTCGAGGACACCATTGCCAAGGCGAACCGCTCCGTTACCCTCTACAGCCGCGACGGCAAGACCGACCTGCAGCTCTCCGGCGGGCGCGTCCATTACGGCACCGCCGGCGCCGCGGTCAGCATGGTGGACGTGCACGGCAAGACCTACCGCGATTCCACCGTGCAGGACTTGCACGACGCGGCCCGCATCTGCGACCAGCTCGACAATATCCACTTCGTCCAGCGACCGATGGTGTGCCGCGACATCGCCGACAACTGCGAGATGGATCTGAACTCGATCTACGCCACCACCGCCGGCACCACCAAGCATGTCGGTGTCTCCTTCACCGAGCCGGGGTTCGTGAAGCCGGGGCTGGAACTGCTGCACATGATTGCCGGCGGCGAAGACAAGTGGCGCGAGCGCCCCTTTGTCTCGAACTCCAACTGCTTTGTGGTTCCGCCGATGAAATTCGCCACGGAATCCTGCGAAGTGATGGAGGAATGCATCAAGGGCGGCATGCCGGTACTGCTGCTGTCGGCGGGCATGGCGGGTGCCACCGCTCCCTCCACCATTGCCGGCGCAATTGCCCAGGCGGTAGCGGAATGCCTGGCCGGACTGGTTTACGTAAACGCTGTAAAGCCCGGTGCCCCAGCGATTTTCGGCACTTGGCCGTTCGGCCTGGACCTGCGCACCGGCGCGATGTCCGTCGGCTCCGGCGAGCAAGCGCTGCTGACCGCTGGCTGCGCCCAGATGCACAAGTTCTACGACCTGCCCGGCGGCGCCGCTGCAGGCGCCTCGGATTCGAAAATGCCCGACATGCAGGCCGGCTGGGAGCAGATGTGCTCAGCCGTGATGGCAGGGCTATCCGGTCTCAACATGGTTTACGAGGCCGCGGGCATGCATGCCTCGCTGCTGGGCTTCTGTCATGAGTCGCTGATCCTCGACAACGATCTGCTGGGTCAGGCGCAACGCTGCGTGCGCGGCATCGAGGTGAACGAAGAGACACTGGCCCTGGACCAGATGCGTGCAACCTGCCTCGGCGGACCCGGCCACTATCTTGGCACCGACCAGACCCTCAGCCGGATGCAGATGGATTATGTCTATCCCGACCTGGGCGACCGGACCTCGCCCAAGGAATGGGCGGAGCGCGACAAGCCGGACCTGATCGAGAAGGCGATTGTGAAAAAGGAAAAGATCCTGTCGCAGCGCGCCGCGGCCCGGTTTGACGCCGCTACCGACATGGCGATCCGGGAGAAGTTCAACATCTATCTGCCGGCGTAACCGGCATTACCGCGTGCAAACGGGCCGGAAATTCCGGCCCGTTTTTCTGTGCCGTTTTGGCAAATCCCTGCCAGCTGGGCAAAGCGCTTGTTTGGCCTTGCTCCTTCCGCACAGCGAACCTGAAACCACTAAAACTTAAACTATTGGCTTTCACAGCCACCAACCTTGTGATAACCCTTTGTTAATAATGGATGTTTTGCAAATAGCGGCGCTCAGAAACGGGGTTAGGCCTGCAATTTTTCAGGCGCATTTCTGCAAAACCATCCTGCGAAAATGCAACGAGCAGTGTTACCGGAGTCTTCGGACGATTAGCACCGTTGGAAGTATGCAAAACACAATCGCCCCAAAGGCGCTGAAACCACAGCCTGAGGAAACGCAAAGCAGAGGTACGGATTGACGGCCATAGGCTGCACTTCTGTGCAGGCATGCCCCATGACGTTAACCAGTGAATCTGGCACCAGCAGGAAAAGCCCTTTTTCCCGGCCAGCTGTCAAATTCGGGCTAAGAGTTTTGGATCCGATGGCAGAGCAATTCACCGGCAAGCCGCGCCAGGAACCATTGCAAAACTCACCGGATAACCATCACCGGCAAATCTGCAGGACCATAATGCAAAAATGCAGCGCGAGACCGTATCCCGCGCTGCTCGCAGTCCTCAGAAGAACGCCTGCAAACCAGTCTGTGCCCGGCCCAGGATCAGAGCGTGCACATCATGGGTGCCTTCGTAGGTGTTCACGGTCTCCAGATTCACCATGTGGCGGATCACGTTGAACTCCAGGCTGATGCCATTGCCGCCATGCATGTCGCGGGCCATCCGGGCAATCTCCAGCGCCTTGCCGCAGTTGTTGCGCTTGATAATCGAGATCATCTCAGGCGCCGCATTGGCTTCATCCATCAGCCGCCCGACGCGCAGGGACGCCTGCAGGCCCAAGGTGATTTCGGTCTGCATATTCGCCAGTTTCAGCTGGAAAAGCTGGGTGTTGGCCAGCGGACGGCCGAACTGCGTGCGGTCCAGCCCGTACTGGCGCGCTGCGTGCCAGCAGGCCTCTGCCGCACCCATTGCGCCCCAGCTGATGCCGTAACGGGCGCGGTTCAAACACCCGAAAGGACCCTTAAGCCCTTGAACATGAGGCAGAAGTGCGTCTTCGCCAACTTCAACGCCGTCCATCACGATCTCGCCGGTGATCGACGCGCGCAGCGACGCCTTGTTCTGAATCTTCGGCGCGCTCAGACCCTTCAGGCCCTTGTCCAGAACAAAGCCGCGGATTTTGCCGCCATGCGCTTCGGACTTGGCCCAGACCACAAAAACATCTGCGATCGGCGCGTTGGAGATCCACATCTTGGAGCCGGTAAGCCGATAGCCCCCTTCGGTTTTTTCGGCCCGGGTCTTCATGCTGGCGGGGTCCGAACCGGCATCTGGTTCGGTCAGGCCAAAGCAGCCGATCCATTCGCCGGTGGCAAGTTTCGGCAGGTATTTCTGACGCTGCTCTTCGCTGCCGTATGCGTAGATGGGATACATCACCAGCGAGCTTTGCACCGACATCATCGAGCGGTAGCCGCTGTCGACACGCTCCACCTCGCGCGCGACCAAGCCATAAGAGACATAGCCGCCGCCGAGGCCGCCGTATTCTTCCGGAATGGTGGTGCCGAGCAGGCCCATCTCGCCCATCTCGCGGAAGATTTCCGGATCGGTTTCCTCGTTTTCATAAGCGCTTAGCACGCGCGGCTGAAGCTTTTCCTGGGCATAGGCGCGGGCCGAGGCGGAGATCATCCGCTCATCTTCGGTCAACTGGTCCTCCAGCCGCAGCGGGTCTTCCCAGTTGAAACGGCCCAGGTCCGGGGCATCTTTGGCGCGCAGTGCGGGTTTGTCGGTCATCTTGTCACCTCAGTGGTTCGCGATTTGGCCAAACCCTAACGGGAGGTGAACGGAAAAAACAGCGAGACTTTCGCAAGGATCCATGACAAACACTCATACATGTCTGTGCCTCGCAAATTTCTGCCGTCCATCTCCTCCCTGCGCGCGCTGGAAGCGCTGGACCGTCTGGGCAGCGCCTCCGCTGCCGCCGAGGAACTCGCGCTGACACAAGGCGCCGTCAGCCGCCAATTGCAAACGCTGGAACGGCAATTGGGGATGGAACTGGTGCAGCGGGATCAGAAACGGCTGATGCTGACCTCCGAAGCGCAGGATTACGCAGCGGAGATCCGCCAGGCGCTGAACCAGATCGTGCAATCCACCCTGCGTTTGCAGGCCGCGCCGCTGGCCGGCACGCTGAACCTGGCCATTCTTCCCGCCTTCGGGATGCGCTGGCTGATGCCGCGGCTGCCGGAATTTTCCCGGCTGCACCCGGATGTGACAATCAATATGGCCACCCGGCTGGAGCCTTTCAATTTCTCCACGGAACCCTTTGATGCGGCTATCCATTTCGGAAACGCTCAATGGCCCGGCACGCAATCCCTGCTGCTCAAGCACGAACAGCTGCTGCCGGTCTGTGCGCCGCAGCTTCTCGAGGGCCGGACAGTCACGGACCCCAAGGACATTCTGAAACTGCCGCTGCTGCACATTCAAACCCGGACCACCGCCTGGCGGGACTGGTTCGACCGGCAAGGGATCGTCGCCGATGACGGGTTGAGCGGCACGATCTATGATCAATTCGCAACCATCACCCAGGCTGCTCTGCATGGCCTTGGGGTGGCACTGATGCCGGATTACCTGGTGGAACAGGACCTAGCGACAGGCCGTCTGGTGGCGCTGCACCCGGAGCCGCTGGAGTCCGCCGGTGCCTATTACCTGGTCTGGCCGGAGCGGAAGTCAGGCGCGCCGGCGCTGATGAAATTCCGGGAGTGGCTGGCGGGCCAGGCGCAGCCAGAGGATCCGCTGCCGCGCTGACCGGCAGCGGAAATCAAGGGGGTGACATGTGTGCACCCCCTGTGCACCGCCTGTACACCCCCTGATGCCGTTTCAGCCGAGCGCGTAGCCCGCGCCGCGCACCGTGCGCACCGGGTCGCTGCCGCCGTGCTGGGTCAGCGCCTTGCGCAGCCGCCCGATGTGAACGTCGACGGTGCGGGTGTCGACATAGATGTCGCGGCCCCAGACCCGGTCCAAGAGCTGCTCGCGGCTCCACACCCGGCCCGGCTTCTCCATGAAGGTGGAGAGCAGACGGAATTCCGTCGGCCCCAGCTTCAGCGGATTGTCGGCGCGGCTGACCTTGTGGGTTTCCGCATCCAGCACGATATCGTCGTACTCCAGCCGCACCCCCACGGTCGAAGGCCGCACCCGGCGCAGCTGGGTGCGCACCCGCGCCATCAGCTCGATCACCGAATAGGGTTTGACCACGTAATCATCGGCGCCGGTCTCCAGGCCGCGCACCTTGTCGACCTCTTCCGAGCGGGCCGACAGCATGATCACCGGAATGTTGCGGGTTTCCGGACGGGTTTTCAGCCGGCGGCACACTTCGATGCCGCTGAGGTTGGGCATCATCCAGTCGAGGATGATGATGTCGGGCATGTCCTCCTCGACCACCAGCAGCGCCTCTTCGCCATGTTCGGCGCGCAGCACCCGGAAGCCGTCGGCCTCGAGGTTGTAGGCCAGCACTTCCCGCTGGGCCATTTCATCTTCAACAACAAGAACGGTGGGCTGATCGGCAGCCATCGGTCAGATCTCCTGCGGTGTCGTCGAGGTCGTGTCAGCTTTCTTGCGGTCTTCCTCCGGCTTCTCGCCGGTCACCAGATAGATCACCTGCTCGGCAATCGCGGTCACGTGGTCGCCCATGCGCTCGGTGTTTTTTGCAATGAAATGCAAGTGCATACAGGCCGAAATGTTGCGCGGGTCTTCCATCATGTGGGTCAGGAATTCGCGGAACAGGGCGTTGTACATCTGGTCCACATCGCGGTCGCGCGCGATCACGTCGGCGGCCAGCTCAGGGTCGCGCTGGATGTAGGAGTCCAGAGCATCCTTGAGCATCCGCTCCACCTCGCGCGCCATCCGGCGCAGGGCGGCGGCGCCTTCGGTGATGTCAGGACCCTGGGCCAGGACAGCGGTGCGCTTGGCCATGTTTTTCGCATAATCACCAATGCGTTCCAGGTTGCCGGCGATCTTCATCACCGACAGCACCAGGCGCAGGTCGGAGGCCGTGGGCGAGCGCAGCGCGATCAGCCGGGCGGTTTCCTCGTTGATCAGCTCTTCCAGCCCGTCAATCGCCTTGTCGCCCTGGCGCACCGTCAGCGCCAGTTCCTCGTCGCGGGTTTCCAGCGCGCGGGCCGCCTCGCGGATGGCGTCCTCGACCAGGCCGCCCATTTTCATAATCCGGGCCTGGATTGCCTCCAGATCGCGGTCGAATGCCGATGCAATATGCTGTTCTACCATGTTGATATTCCTATAGATCAGCCGATCCGGCCGGTGATGTAGCTTTCGGTGCGCGGATCTTCGGGGTTGGTGAAGATCTGGCCGGTGGGGCCGAATTCCACCAGATTGCCGAGGTGGAAGAACGCGGTCTTCTGGCTGACCCGGGCGGCCTGCTGCATCGAGTGGGTGACAATCACCACCGAATACCGGCTGCGCAGCTCGTCGATCAGCTCCTCGACCTGGGCGGTGGCGATCGGGTCGAGCGCCGAGCAGGGTTCGTCCATCAGCAGAACTTCGGGCTCAGTCGCGACGGCGCGGGCGATGCACAGGCGCTGCTGCTGGCCGCCGGACAGGCCGGTGCCGGGGGCGTCCAGACGGTCCTTCACCTCATCCCAGATCGCACCGCGTCGCAGGGATTTTTCAACGATTTCATCCAGTTCCGCCTTGTTCTTGGCCAGACCGTGGATGCGCGGGCCATAGGCCACGTTGTCATAGATCGACTTGGGGAACGGGTTCGGCTTCTGGAACACCATGCCGACCTTGGCGCGCAGCTGCACCGGATCGACGCGCTTGTCGTAGATGTCCTCGCCATCCAGCAGGATGTCGCCCTTGACGCGGCAGATGTCGATGGTGTCGTTCATCCGGTTGAGGCAGCGCAGGAAGGTCGACTTGCCGCAGCCCGACGGGCCGATGAAGGCAGTGACGGTCTTGTCCTCGATCTCGACGTTCACGTCTTTGATCGCGT
Source organism: Leisingera coralii (assembly GCF_049056525.1). NCBI lineage: Bacteria > Pseudomonadati > Pseudomonadota > Alphaproteobacteria > Rhodobacterales > Roseobacteraceae > Leisingera > Leisingera coralii. The sequence continues at coordinate 113,422 of NZ_JBHUPT010000040.1, forward strand.
GGCTGTCGCCGTAGTAGACGTTCACATCCTTGGCGGCGATTTTGATTTTCTGAGTGTCCACGGTGTTATCCATCAAGGTCATGTCGTTCATTACTATGCCCCCTTACCAGCGGCGTTCAAAGCGGCGTCGCAGGATCACCGCGAGGGTGTTCATGGTCACCAGGAAGATGAGAAGGATGATGATGCCGCCCCAGGCGCGTTCATAGAACGCCGGGTCGGCGCGTTTGGCCCACTCGTAGATCTGCGCGGGCATCGCCGAGTTCGGCGCCAGCAGGCCGTCGGCCAGGGTTTCCGGCGCGTTGGAGGCGATGAAGCCGACCATGCCGATCAGCAAGAGCGGTGCGGTTTCCCCCAGCGCCTGGGCCAGGCCGATGATGGTGCCGGTCAGGATGCCGGGCGCGGCCAGCGGCAGCACGTGGTGGAACACCGCCTGCATCTTGGAGGCGCCGACACCGAGGGCGGCGTCGCGGATCGACGGCGGCACCGATTTCAGCGAGGCGCGGGTGGAGATGATGATGGTCGGCAGGGTCATCAGCGTCAGCACCAGGCCGCCCACCAGCGGCGCCGAGGTCGGCAGGTGCATGTAGTTGATGAAGACCGCCAGGCCCAGGATGCCGAACACGATCGACGGCACCGCGGCGAGGTTGGAGATGTTCACCTCGATCAGGTCGGTGAGCCAGTTCTGCGGCGCAAATTCCTCGAGGTAGATCGAGGCAGCGACGCCGATCGGCAGCGCCAGCGCCAGCACCACAAACATCATGAACAGCGAGCCCAGCATCGACACGCCCATGCCGGCCGCTTCGGGGCGGGCGTCAGAGGCATCGGCGCCGGTGATGAAGTCGAGGTTGAAGGTCTTCTCCAGCACCCCGGCAGCGGCCAAAGCATCAACAAGATCAAGCTGTTCGGGCGAGATGTTCTTGTCGTTGACGATGCTGTCGCGGGTGACGCGGCCCTTCATGTAGCCGTCGACCCGGCCGGAGGCGAGGAAGCGGAACTCCACCGTCTGGCCGATCTGGTCCGGGTTGGCGATCACATAGTCGCGCAGCTGGGCGGCGACGTCCTTGGACAGGATGCCGGCCAGTTCCTTGGCCTTGAGGCCGGTCTCGATGCCGTACTCCTCAACCGCCGCTTCCATCGCGGTCTTGATGATCGGGGCATAGCCGAAGGTGGTGACCTTCTTGATGTCCTCGATATTGCGCTCACCCTTCTTGTCGAGCTTGCTTTCCAGCAGCTCCACTTTCAGGGTCACAAAGGTCTGCTGGAAGGCGCCGGTGCCCTTGCCGACGATGGTGGTCACCAGGATCAGCAGCATGATGAGGCCCGCGGTGATGGCGGCGATGCCATAGGCGCGGAAACGCGTTTCGGCTGCATTGCGCCGCTTGGTGCGCGGGGTCTGCTCCAGCAGCGAGCCGCCGTGCTTGCGGGGTTCCGCGCCTGCGGGGGATTGGCTGAGGTCAGTCATTATTCGTACTGCTCCCGGTATTTGCGCACGATGTAGAGCGCCAGGACGTTCAGGCCGAGGGTCAGGACAAACAGGGTCAGGCCCAAGGCAAAGGCAACGAGGGTTTCGGGGCTGGCAAAATCGGTGTCGCCGGTCAGCTGGCTGACGATACGGGTGGTGATGGTGGTCATCGATTCCAGCGGGTTGATCGAGAACTTGGCAATCGCCCCTGCCCCCATCACCACGATCATGGTCTCGCCGATGGCGCGCGAGGCGGCCAGCAGCACCGCGCCGACGATGCCCGGCAGCGCTGCCGGCATCACCACCTGGCGCACGGTTTCGGATTTGGTGGCGCCCAGGCCCAGCGAGCCGTCGCGCATCGCCTGCGGTACCGCGTTGATGATGTCATCTGACAGCGAGGAGACGAAGGGGATCAACATGATGCCCATCACCAGTCCGGCAGTCAGCACGGAGGTCGCGCCGGCCATCCATTCGACGCCCAAGAGGCCGCCCTTGGCAAAAAGGTTTGCCAGCGCCGGACCCACGGTCAGCAGCGCGAACAGGCCGTAAACGATGGTCGGGATGCCCGCCAGGATCTCCAGCAGCGGCTTGGCAAAGGAGCGCACAGCGCCGCTGGCGTATTCCGAAAGGTAAATGGCGGCAAACAGGCCCACCGGCACCGCCACCAAGAGCGCGATGAAGGAGATGTAGAGCGTGCCCCACAAGAGCGGCAGGATCGACAGGTCGCTGTCGCCGCGGAAGTTCGGCGCCCAGGTGGAGCCGAAGAAGAAGTCGGTCCAGCTGTGCAGGCCAAAGAAGTTCTTGGTCTCGAACAGCATCGACAGGACGATGCCGACCGTGGTCAGGATCGCCAGCGAGGCGGCCAGGATCAGCAGCGCCAGAACTACGCGCTCCACCACGTTGCGGGCGCGGAAATCCTTGTGGGTGCGGCTGTGCGCCCAGGCAAAGCCGCCAAGCGCCAGCAGCGCAACAACCACGGTCATTGCGGTTTTGCCGGTATGCGACAGGTTGCGGTAGGCCTGGGCCGCGGTCAGAACCTCGGGGCGCACATCGGAGCCGAGGGCAACGCCGACCTCGCCCAGGAGGGCGCGCAGGTCCTGCTCGCCGCTGGTAGCTTCGCGGGCCTGGCGGCGGGTCAGAAGCTCCTGCTCCACCGCCAGATCCAGCCCTTCGGCAACCCGGCGCACGTCGCTCATCACCAGACCGAGGGTCGAGTTTTCCGGAACCGCCTCAGCCGGGATCATGCCAGACACACGGTTCTCGATGATCAGCGGCTGGGCCAGCAGCCAGATGGCCAGAACCGCGATGGCAGGCACAAAGGATACCAGCGCAACATGATAGCCGTAATAGGACGGCAGCGAATGCAGTTCTCTTGCATCGCCCCCGGCGGTTTTGAGCGCGCGGCTGCGCCCCCAGTAAAAACCCGCTGCGGACAGCGCAAGCAGGAGAACAACGAGCCAGAAAGTGGGCATGGAGGGCTCCGTTAGGCGGTGACGGAAAGGGAAACAGCGTCGGGGACCGGGAAAAACAGCGCCGGGGCAGAAGGATCCGCCCCGGCAAATTTCATCCTATCGCGGGGCAGATCAGGAGTTGCCGCCGATGACAGCTTCGCTGGCGACGGTTTCCTGGGTTTCAGCCAGTTCCGGGTCTGCCACCAGGCCGTATTCGGCCAGCGGGCCGTCTTCGCCTGCGACTTCGTCAGCCACGAAGAATTCAGCATATTCCTTGAGGCCCGGGATCACGCCGATGTGGGCTTTCTTCACGTAGAAGAACAGCGGGCGGGAGACCGGGTATTCGCCGGTTGCGATGGATTCGGTCGAGGGCACAACGCCGGACATGGTTGCGACCTGCAGCTTGTCGGTGTTGTTTTCGTAGAAGGCCAGGCCAAAGACGCCGATGCCGTCCTTGTTGGATTCGATGCGGGCCAGGGTCTCGGTGTAGTCGCCGTCGATGTCGACCGATTTGCCGTCGGTGCGCAGGGCGATACAGGCTTTTTCAGCAGCTTTCTTGTCGCCGCCGTTGGCTTCCATGAAGGCTTCAAAGGCGCCGGTTTCCTCACAGCCTGCCAGGATCACCTTGTCTTCGAACACTTCGCGGGTGCCGTGCTTGGTGCCCGGAACAAAGGCCTGGATGTCGACAGCCGGGAAATCCGGGTTCACGTCGGCCCAGGTGGTGTTCGGGTTGCCGGCCAGCTGGCCGTCGACCAGAACCTTGTCGGACAGCGCCAGGAACCAGTCGGACGGGGTGAATTCAAAACCGTTGGCGTTGATGTCGGAGGCAAAGACGATGCCGTCATAGCCGATGCGGACCTCGATGATGTCGGTCACGCCGTTTTCGGCACAGGCGGCGATTTCGCTGTCCTTGATCTGGCGGGAGGCATTGGCGACGTCGATGGTGTTTTCGCCCACACCTTCGCAGAACCGCTTGAGGCCCGCGGAGGAGCCGCCGGATTCCACAACCGGGGTCGGGAAGTCGAAGTTCTCGCCAAAGGCTTCGGCCACGATAGAGGCATAGGGCAGAACGGTCGACGAACCGGCAACCTGCACCTGGTCGCGCGCGGCTGCTGCGGTGGCAGAAACGGCGGAAATTGCCAGGGCGGAAGCGGTCAGTTTCACAAAGGACATCTTTTGTCTCCATGAGTTTTCAAGGTTCGATCACCCCCTCGATGATCTTGGCGCATCACCTAGAGGCCGCTGATGAGGCTTTTGTGACACCAGTGTAACAGCTTCATGACAAACCCGGTCCGGGCGGAAAAAAATGTGTCATGAACCGGCAAGCCGCCGCCGGGGAGATCCGGCGGCGGCTTCTGCGCAAATGACCATGCGGCGTGTGGTTATTCCGGCAGGATCACCGTGAAAACAGAACCTTGGCCCAGTTCGCTTTCGACTCGCAGCCGTCCGCGGTGGCGGTTGATGATGTGTTTTACAATTGCCAGGCCCAGACCGGTGCCGCCCATCTCGCGCGAGCGGTGGCTGTCGGCGCGGTAGAAGCGTTCGGTCAGGCGCGGCAGGTGGACGGGGTCGATTCCCGCTCCGTTGTCGATCACTTGGACGCGGGCGGCCGGGGCCCGCACCGATGGGTCGCGATCGGTATGGCTTAGCACGACGCGGACCTCGTCGCCGCCGTATTTAACCGCGTTTTCCACCAGGTTGATGAAGACCTGCTGCAGCTGGTCCGGATCGCCGGTGACCGACACGGCATCGTCCGGCGCCTCCAGTTTCATCTGCACGCCGCGGGCCTCGGCCACCGGCAGCAGCGTCTTGAGGGTGGAGGCCAGATGGGCGGTCAGATCGACCTTCTGTTTTGGCCGCACCCGTTCTTCGCTTTCCACCCGGTTCAGGGACAACAGGTCGCCCACCAGGCGGTTCATCCGGCTGGCCTCGCCCTCCATGATGGTGAGGAAGCGGTCGCGGGCCTGCGCGTCCTCGCGGGCCGGGCCGCGCAGGGTTTCGATGAAACCGATCAGCGCGGTCAGCGGCGTGCGCAGTTCGTGGCTGACATTGGCGACAAAGTCGCGGCGCATCTGGCCGGCTTGCTCGCGTTCGGTGACGTCGTCGAAACAGGCCAGAACCGCGCCGCCGCCGACGGCGCCGATACCGGGCACATAGCGCAGGGTGACGGCAAAGGTGGTGTCCTGCGCACCGTCATTGGCGAGATGGCGAGCCACGCGCGGGTTGCGGTCGCGCAGGCAGCCTTCGATGGCGGTGGCCACGCTGGGCTGGCGCAGGATGGTGGCGAAATGGCGCCCCTTCACCCCCTGCCCCAGCAGCGTCGCGGCTTCGGTATTCACCGCGATGAACCGCTCGGTCTGGTCCACCAGCACCGCGGGCAGCGGGATGGCCGCCAGAAACCCGTCAATCAGCTCCGTCGTCATCAGATCCCCGTCGTTGAGAGTCCGGCCTGCCTAGCGCCGCAATGTAAACGCCGTGTGGCAGCCCCCATTCAGCCAGCGCAAAAACCGGGGCGGGCCCGTCTGCTCACAGCGGTTTCAGCTCTGCCCGGAACCGGCGCATGTTGTCCTGATAGAGCAGCGCGCTTTGGGTAAGTTTCTCTGCCAGCGCAGCATCGACCTCGCGCACCACCTTGCCGGGGCTGCCCATTACCAGCGAGTTGTCGGGGATTTCCTTGTTCTCGGTGATCAGGGCGCCGGCGCCGATCAGGCAGTTCTTGCCGATCTTTGCGCCGTTGAGGATGGTCGCCCCCATTCCGACCAGGGTGTTTTCGCCTATTGTGCAGCCGTGCAGCATCGCCTTGTGGCCGATGGTGCAGTTTTTGCCGATGGTCAGCGGGTAGCCGGCATCAATGTGCATCACCACGTTTTCCTGCACATTGGTGCCCTCGCAGAGGCGGATTTCCTCGTGGTCGGCGCGGATGGTGACGCCGAACCAGACCGAAGACCCCGCCTCCATCACCACCTTGCCGATCAGATTGGCATCGGGGGCAACCCAGGTGTCCTCGTGGATCTGCGGCTGGTGGTCTCCTAGTGCGTAAAGGGTCATGACTGTTCCTCGAATTGGGTTTGCAGGGCGCGCACATGCTCCTGCAGCTTGGGCTGCTGGATCCGGCGCATCCGCTCGGCCTCGACGATGGTTTTCAGCTTGGCTTCGGTCTGGTCCAGATCGTCATTGACCAGCACGTAATCGTAATAGCCCCAGTGGCTGATTTCGTCCCAGCTTTTCTGCATCCGCTTGCCGATCACCTCGTCACTGTCCTGAGCGCGGCTTTCCAGGCGGCGGCGCAGCTCCGGGATCGAGGGCGGCAGGATGAAGATCGACAGCGCATGCTTGCCCAGGTCGGAGTTGCGGATCTGGATTTCCCCCTGCCAGTCGACGTCGAACAGCACGTCCTGGCCAGCCTCGATGGTTTCTTTTACCGGGCCTGCCGGGGAGCCGTAGAAATTGCCGAACACGTGGGCGTGCTCCAGCATGCCGCCTTCAGCCACCTTCTGCCGGAACTCGTCCTCGGACATGAAAAAGTACTCGCGGCCATGCTCCTCGCCCGGGCGCGGGGCGCGGGTGGTGGCGGAGACCGAGAACTTGAGGCCAGGGTCCCAGGCCATCAGGCGGCGGGCCAGAGTGGATTTGCCTGCGCCCGAAGGCGATGAGAGGATGATCAAAAGGCCGCGGCGGTCCGCCATCTGGGCACTCCTTTTCTTATTCTATGTTCTGCACCTGCTCGCGCATCTGGTCGATCACGGTTTTCAGCTCAAGCCCCACCGCCGTCAAGGCGCTGTGCTGCGCTTTTGAACAGAGCGTGTTGGCCTCGCGGTTGAATTCCTGCATGAGGAAGTCGAGCCGGCGGCCCACGGCCCCGCCCTTGACCAGCAGGTCGCGTGCCGCCTCCACATGGGCGCCAAGGCGGTCCAGTTCTTCGGTCACGTCCGCCTTGACCGCAATCAGCGCCAGTTCCTGCGCGACGCGGTCCGGATCTGCGCCATCGGCGTTGTCCAGCACCCGGGCCAGATTGGCCTTGAAGGTTTCGGCCATTTTCACCTTGCGCTCGCCAGCGCGGGCGCCCGCTTGGGCGGTGAGCGAGGCAACCTGCTCGAGCTGGCCGTTAAGGATTACGGCAAGCGCGGCGCCCTCGGCCTCGCGCATCTGCACGAATTCCGCCACAAGGGTTTCCAGTTCCTTGCTCAGCGCCTTGACCAGCGGCGCCGGGTCGTCGTCGGTTGCGGCCTGCTCCAGCACGCCTTTGAAGGCCAGCACCTCGGCGGCGGAGGCCGGGCGGATGCCGACCCGGTTCTGCTGGGCGATGGACTGCGCCTCGCCCAGGGCCTTGATCACCGACTGCAGCACTGCATTGTTGATCTGAACCTGCGCGGCACTGTCTTCGGTCCTGGACACCCGCAAGGTCAGCGAGACATTGCCCCGTGCCAGCGCCTTGGACAGAACCGAGCGGATATGGTTTTCAAGGCCGTCCAGCCAGTCCGGAACCCGCAGCCGGATGTCCAGCCCCTTGGCATTGACCGAGCGGAGTTCCCAGCTCCAGCTGTGCTGTCCGGAACTGCCCTGCGCCGAGGCAAAGGCGGTCATGCTGCGGATGGTCATGGGTGAGGCCCTCTCGTCGCTGGTGATTGGTCAGCTCTACTGTCTCGAAAGTATAGGGCGCAAGCGCAATCGCATAAACGGTGCTACCCCTGCGCGTTAACCATTGCTTAAAGAAGTAGTCCAAATTTGAATTAGATTGTGTCATCTTAACTTCAGGGTAACCATACCGGCCCTAAGTGTTAACACAGCCGCCGGCTGTCGGGGACGCAAAGCACGCCGGGGTTGAAGGGGATATGAGATGATTTTTGGCAGCCGCAGCGGTACCGGGACGACGAACAGTCAGGACAAGGTTGTTTCCATGAACCGGTTCCGCAAAGGCGGGCCGCTGTCGCCGCTGCGCCAGGCGGAGGCCTATTGGACGGCGCTGCGCCGCGGCGATGATGTGCCGAGCCGGTCGCAGATCGATCCGCGCGGGCTGGAGAATATCCTGAGCCACACGTTCATTCTGGAGCGGATCGCACCGGGCATCGCCCGTTTCCGCCTGGCCGGGTCGATGGTGAATGACATGGCCGGCATGGAAGTGCGCGGCATGCCGATCACCGCCTTCTTTACCACCGATGCGCGCAAGCAGCTGAGCTCGGCGATGGAGCACATGTTCGAGACGCCGGCGATCGTGGAGCTGGAGCTGCAGATCGAAGCACCGCGCCTGCGCACCCCGCGCGAGGCCCGCATGCTGCTGCTGCCGCTGCGCAGCGACCTGGGCGACATCAGCCGGGTGCTGGGCGTGCTGGTGGCGGATGAAGGCGACACGGTCACCTCGCAGCGGTTCGCGATCTCCTCGATCGAGATGCGCGCAGTCGCCAAGGTGAAAGGCACAGCCGGGTTCAAGGCCAAGCCGCGCCCTGACACCACGCCTGCCGACAAGGTAGAGCGCCGTGACGTGAACCAGCCCAACCCGGGCTTTGCCGAAACCCAGGCGCGGTTCAAGCCGGAGCGTTCCATTCTGGACGAGGCCAAGGCGCTGCTGGAGCGCAGCCGGGCGGCCAGACCCGCAGCGCCGGTGGAGACACCCGCGGCGGCACCGGCCAAGCCCAAGGGCGCGCCGCACCTGCGTCTGGTGGTCAGCCGCGACTGACAGGCCGTACTGCACAGTTCTTATCATTCAAGTACAGGTCATAGCACTTGAATTGACTGCGCCCCGAGGGAGAACCCCCGGGGCGCCTTTTTTTGTTCGCAAGCACCGTGGAAAGGCCGCGCACCCGCGGCCGGTCCGGTGTCAGCCGGCCTGACGGGCCTTCTGAGCGGCACGCAGGGCGGACAGCTCCTCTGCCACCAGGAAGGCCAGCTCCAGCGACTGGCTGGCGTTCAGGCGCGGATCGCAGGCGGTGTGGTAACGGTCGCTCAGGTCCTCTTCGGTCACCGCGCGCACGCCGCCGGTG